>CAVACS010000067.1:0-12996 GCA_963587105.1 Anaerovoracaceae bacterium
AGGTACCGATGGGTGTTGTCCTAGCTTCTCGCTCTACGGTCCGTGTTTAAACAGTCTCGATGGGTACAGAGTGATGCGGACTCTAAACCTCCCGTAACATTGGCGAAGGACGCCGGAGCTCGACTCCGTTACCGCAGGAGAAGCGGGCCTTAAAGGCGTTTTATCTCCACTCTCTGATAGCCTTCGATCTTGAGGAGAGGTTATGCAAACTACCCTCAACGATTGAAAAAGGTGCTCCGCGGGAAAGCACCTTTTTCTTTGTCGTTATTCACCTTGAGAGAAGCATCTGATCGTTGGCTTCAGTCGAGCCGCTCTTTTCGCTGAAGAGAGCCATCAGATCCTGGACTGTGAGCCTCTTCTTCTCCTCACCTTTTATGTCCACCACTATATGGCCCCTGTCCATCATGACAAGCCTGTTGCCATGGGCGATGGCATCCCTCATGTTGTGAGTCACCATCATCGTCGTGAGATTGTTCTCTGCAACAATCCTGTCGGAAAGTGTGAGGACCTTCTCCGCAGTCTTGGGGTCGAGTGCCGCAGTATGTTCGTCAAGAAGCAGCACCTCCGGCTTCTTGAGAGTCGCCATCAGGAGCGTCAGCGCCTGTCTCTGTCCGCCCGAGAGAAGTCCCACCTTGACGGTCATTCTGTCCTCAAGGCCGAGATTGAGGCTCTTGAGAGCGTTGTAGTAGATTTCCCTCTCCTCCTTGCTTATGCCCCATCCAAGTCCCCTCTTCTGGCCGCGGCGGTAGGCAAGAGCCATGTTCTCCTCGATGAGCATATTGGGGGTAGTTCCCATCATTGGGTCCTGGAAAACACGTCCCAGCATCCCTGCTCTCTTGTAATCGGGAAGATATGTTATATCCTTGCCGTTGGAGATGATTGAGCCGCTGTCGACGATGAATACTCCGGCAATGGCATTGAGAAGCGTTGACTTACCGGCTCCGTTACCGCCGATCACTGTAACGAAGTCACCGTCTTCGAGAGTCAGCGAAAGTCCGTCGAGGGCTACCTTGGCATTTATCGTGCCTTTATTGAATGTCTTCGAGATATTCCTGATTTCAAGCATTTAGAGCCCCCTTTCTCGCTTTTCTTTCACTGATCCCCTTTTTCCAGTAGGGAATGGCAAGGAAGAGACCGACGATTGCCGCAGTGATCATCTTGAGGTCGTTGGTATTGAGACCGAAGAGCAGCGTCACCTGGATGACGATGTAGTAGACGACTGCACCGAGAACCACAAAGGAGAGAGTTCCTGCAAAGTTGTGCTTTATCTTACCGAATACACCCTCTCCGATAACGATTGCCGCAAGTCCGATTACGATCGCACCGCGTCCCATGTTGACGTCAGCAGATCCCTGATACTGTGCAACCAGTGCCCCGCAGAAAGCCACGAGTGCGTTCGATATCATGAGACCGAGGATAATGTCGTTGTCCGGGTTTATTCCCTGCGCTCTCGCCATCTGCTTGTTCGCTCCGGTTGCTCTTATCGAGCAGCCCTTTTCTGTGCCGAAGAACCAGTACATGAATGCGATGAGGAGTGCCAGAAGAATGACAACGAGGAGAATCGGGTTAGCGAGTCCGAGCGTCCGCACATATCTCTGTGACACGAGAAGGCTGTACTTGTCTACAGATACAGGCTGGTTGGACTTTCCGCCCATGATTCTGAGGTTCACCGAATAGAGCGCAAGCTGGGAAAGAATTCCGGCAAGAATTGCGGGGATTCCGCACTTGGTGTGAAGAAGAGCAGTGACAAGCCCCGCGCTAGCTCCCACCGCGAATGCGGCGAGAACGGCAACGGGTGCGCTGCATCCGCTTCTTATCAGCATTACACAGACAGCACCCCCTGTCGCCAGGGAGCCGTCAACTGTCATATCCGCAGTATCGAGAATACGGAATGTGATATATACGCCGAGAGCCATGATGCCCCATATGAGGCCCTGACATACAGCTCCCGGCAGAGCGTTTACGAGCACCATCATACTCAGATAGCCTCGTAGCCGGAAGGAGGTGTGATTCCGAGCTCAGAGCAGATCGAAGCATTGTACTTCTTTGTGACCTGCGGAGCGTACTGGACAGGCATTGTGGAAATATCGGCACCGTCCCTGAGGATCTTCACAGCCATCTCGCCTGTAGCATAGCCGAGGTCATAGTAGGAAATCGAGAGTGTTGCGACACCGCAGCCTGCACAGATGCCCTCTTCGCCTGCCACGACGGGCGTCTTTGCCGGAAGGACGACGTTAGCAATGGCTTCGGTGTTGGATGCCGCAGTATTATCTGTCGGAATGTAGATCACGTCGCATTCGTCAGCTGCCTTCTGTGCTACGCTTGTTACATCGTTCGTATCTGTGAAGGAATACTTCTTTGTCTTGTAACCGAGCGCTGTAAGATAGCCGTCAATTGTTTCAATCTGATAGACGGAGTTGGCTTCAGCCGAGCAGTAGAAGAGACCGACAGTCTCCGCATCGGGGAAGAGCTCCTTGATCATCTGAGCCTGCTCATTAAGAGGAGCAAGGTCTGAGGTACCGGAAATGTTCTTTCCGACTGTTCCGTTCCAGTTGTCGATTTCGAGTGCCGAAGCATAGTCGGTGACAGATGTTCCGAGTACGGGAATCTCTGCTGTTGCAGATGCCGCCGCCTGGAGAGGAGCCGTTGCGTTGGCAAGAATGAGATCTACGCCGGAAGATACGAAGCCGTTGATGATCGTTGCGCAGTTTACAGCCTCGCCGCTTGCGTTCTGTTCGTCGAATTCGACTTCATCCCCCAGTTCAGCCTTGAGGGCGTCCTTGAAGCCCTGTGTAGCACTGTCGAGTGCGACATGCTGGACAAGCTGGCATATGCCGACCTTATATTTAGCGCCGCTCTTTTCCGATGTTCCACCGGCGAAAAGCGAAAGAGAGAGAAGCATAACTAAAGCGAAAAGCATGATTTTCTTCATATCAAACTCCCAGAATATCAGACTAGCTGAAAAATATTGTCGTAAGGATAGGATTATAAGGCTTCTTTGTCAATCACATTGGTGTATAGAAACTGCATAAACATACACTTTTATGTATGGACAATTGTTGTTTTATTTTCTTCCCCGTTCCGTTAGAATAATCTCATGACCGAAATCGAATCATTCAGGGACGAAATAAGAAATCTCGAAGTATCACAGGGCGACCCGTACAACTGGGAGAGGCACAGGGAGAAGGCACTGCGCCTTTTAAGAAAAGTGAGCGGGGATGTTGCAGCCGCAATAAGGAAAGGCTCATTCACCCCCGGCGAGATTCTCACCATAGCATCCCTCCAGTCTGACTGGGTCGAACTCACCCGGGACGGCGACATAGTGGAGGCACTGAAGAGCTGGATAGAGGCGAACAGGGAAAGGGAGAATACAACTGAAATAAGACTATATACTATAGAAGCGGAGAGGATGCTCTCCTCTGTCTTCATTTAATATAATGATGGCCTTTATGAGGAAAGAGGACATCTTTTTATTATAATTGGACGCATCTGAGATAGTTATGGTTTTAAACAACAAGAGCGGGATTTCTCCCGCTCTCATTCACTCTGGATGTCTTCAGTTCATCACCGTGACATCACTGATCGTGCCGTAGACAGCTGTCACACGGAAGGTGATCGTGTATGCGACATCAGTAGGATCCCAGGGTCTTACGTACCTGAGAGTAACGTAGCTTACGCCGTCATAGCCTGTCGTCTCGAAGTGTGCATTCCATACTCCGGGAACTCCGACAAGACCCGTTGTGCTGTAGCCTGGTGCCGTGTAGTTCTCGTAGCTCTGGGCTATGCTTACGCCGTCGATCGACGCTTCCCACTCATATCCTGTGGTTGCATTGGCATCCAGCGTTACATAGACAGTGGTGAGGTCATTCGTGATCCACTGAGTCTCCTTCGGATAGACCTCGATGTATGCGTCCGTCTCGTCATCGAGAGCAGCGACATAGAGACACGATGTAAGAAGGAAAAGAGTTATCAGAATCAGAAGCGGTACCAGTTTTCTCATTTTTTCGACTCCTTGACGTCCATCACTGCGATGGCATACGGTTTCACGATATCTATAAGCTCGGAAGACGATACTCCCCTTACCTTGATGTAGATGAATCTGTTTCCACTCTCCGTGCCTTCGAAACAGGAGCATGTCACGAGATCAAGCTGCTTCTCGCTGATTTTTCCCATTATCTCGGCAAGTATTCCCTTCCTGTCCTGGACAAGGAATGTCAGCGTCGTACCGTCGACACGTGCGCCGAAGGATTCAACGAGCATCTTGAAGAGGTCGGACTTGCTTACGATACCGACAAGCTTTCCTTCCTCGAGAACGGGAAGACACGAAAGGTCCTCGTCGATCATCAGCATTGCCGCATCCTCGACTGTCGTATCCTTCGATATCGTGACGGGATTGCGCGACATTATCTTCTTCACTGTCAGCTTCGAGAGAAGATAATTGGTTTCATATGCGCTGAGTGTGCTTGCAGGACTCGGCGCAGCCTTCAGGATGTCCTTCTCGGAGATGACTCCGATAAGACGGCCGTTTTTATCGAGGACGGGAAGACGGTGTACGTGTTCCTTCTTCATGAGATCAGCTGCATCCTGTATCGACACCTCCGGTGCACATGTTACGGGATTCTTGGTCATTCTTCTTTCAATAATCATATTCAGCTCCTACTGAATTGTAACCCTCACAGGGTCGAGAGGCAAATACTTATTCTCCGAGATAAGCAGATCGCACCTTCGGATTGGACAGGAGGGCTCTTGCCTCGTCATGGAGTACCACGACTCCGTTCTCCATTACATAGCCGTCATTGCTGCTCTTGAGAGCAAGACGCGCATTCTGTTCGACGACAAAGACCGTGACCTTGTCCTCTCTGTTGATGACCTTCAGTTTGTTGAAGATATCCTGGACGATGAGAGGGGCAAGTCCCAGTCCCGGCTCGTCGAGAAGCAGGAGGCGCGGACTGATCATGAGCGCACGGGCAACAGCAAGCATCTGCTGCTCTCCTCCCGAGAGAGAGCGTGACTTCTGCTTCCGTCTTTCCCCGAGGATGGGGAAGAAATCGAACATCTCCTGCTTCTTTTTCTTTATGAGTGAGTCATCCGTAAGCATGAAGGCTCCCATATCGAGATTCTCCTCGACTGTGAGATCTGCAAAGACACGACGCCCTTCCGGAACGAGTGCGATGCCCTTCTTGACGACGTTGTAAGTCGGGACGTTGTGATGATGCTTCTCCGCCGAATATAACAGCTCCCCGTCGTACCAGACAGAGCCCGTCTCGAGGCCCTCCTGTCCGACGATCGCCTTCAGCAGAGTCGACTTTCCGGCGCCGTTGGCACCTATGAGTGCGACCATCTCGCCTTCTCTGACAGACATGGAGACACCTCTTAAAGCCTTGATGTTGCCGTAGCTGACACTTATGTTATCGATCTTGAGTATTTCCCTGTCAGTCATTCCTCATTCTCCTCTTCATCGTCATCTCCGCTTCCGAGATAGGCTTCGATGACACGGCTGTCGCTCTGGATTTCGCCCGGCGTTCCCTGTGCGATCTTCACGCCGTAGTTCAAAACAGTGATGTTGTCACAGATGTTCATGACAAGTTTCATGTCATGCTCGATAAGCACTACCGTTATCCCGAGGTCCCTGATACGTCTGATAGTCGTCATCAGAGCCTCCGTCTCCTGCGGGTTCATGCCGGCTGCCGGCTCGTCGAGGAAGAGAAGCTTGGGCTCCGTTGCAAGAGCACGCGCTATCTCGAGCTCCCTCTGGTAGCCGTATGGAAGATTCTTCGCACACTCACCTCTGAGATTCTCCAGTCCGAAGAACTCAAGCCACTTCATGGCCTCTCTGTACTCCTCCTTCGCCTCCTTCTCTGCATTGAAATAGGATAGGAATGCCTGGAGTGTTCTGTTCTTCATCTTTCCCGTAAGAGCATGGCGTCCCACCATGACGTTGTCTATGACGCTCAGCTCCTTGAAGAGTCTGATGTTCTGGAAGGTACGGGCAATACCGAGACGGCAGATTCTGTTTGCCGGCAGTCCCGTTATGTCCTTTCCGTCGAATGTGACAGTGCCGCTTGTCGGAGTGTCGAGTCCGGTGATGTTATTGAAGAGCGTCGTCTTTCCGGCACCGTTGGGACCGATGAGGCCTGTAATCATATCCTTCTCGACATTGAAGTCGACCTTGTTCACTGCGATTATACCGCCGAATTCCCTTGTAAGGGCCTTTGTTTCAAGCATGCTCATTTTGCACTCTCCCCGTAGTAGGCCTTCTCCGCCCTGCGGTTGTCCCTCTTCTCGCGCCCCAGGATTCCCTGCGGTCTGTAGATCATCATTATTACCAGGATGAGACCGAAGATGATCTGCTTCGCCTGTGCGGGAATTACGTTCGAGAGCCCTATGAGCTGTGGCAGATAGGAGATGAACTGGATGATGAAGGCACCGAGTATGACGGCCTTGAAGTTGCCCATGCCTCCGAGAACGACTGTGCAGAGCACCATGATCGAGACCATGAATACATATGTTCCGGGAGATACCGAGAGAACGAACTCAGCCTGGAGAGAACCTGCAATACCTGTAACCGCCGCCCCAAGAGCAAAGGATGCGACCTTGTACTTCGTCACGTTGATACCGAGAGACTTCGCCGCAATCTCATCCTCCCTCACTGCCTCGAGGGCACGCCCCATACGGCTCTTTGCAAGACGCTCGTAAAGGAAGTAGCAGATGGCGAGAAGAACGATTTCAAGTGCCAGGAAGCCGTACTTCGTATAGGGGCTTATAGTCTTTCCGAAGAGTGTGATCATCGGAATGCGCTGGATGCCGTTGGGGCCGTTTGTAAGAGAGTCCCAGTTGTTGATTATATTTCTGACGATCTCTGCAAAGCCCAGTGTTGCGATTGCAAGATAGTCACCCTTGAGACGCAGTGTCGGCAGTCCTATGAGAACACCCATGAGGGCACAGAGTACGGCCGCGACAGGGAGCGTCGCCCAGAATGACCAGCCCAGCTTTGTCGTCAGTATTGCCGTAGCATAGCTTCCGATTGCAAAGAAGCCCGCCCCGCAGAGCGAGAGCATTCCCGTATAACCGGTGATGAGATTCTGTCCGATGGACATGAATGCGTAGATACAGGTATAGATCAGTATGAGAAGAAAGAAATTGAACATCAGACCTTCTCCTTTTCTTCCTTGCCCAGAAGTCCTTCCGGCTTCAGAAGCAGGATTATGATGAGGACGGCGAATGCGATAGTATCCTTGAATCCCGACGGGATGCCGAGAATTGCAACACCGAATGTTTCAAGAAGACCGAGCAGGAAGCCACCGACCATTGCGCCTGTTATATTGCCGATGCCTCCCACGACTGCGGCGACAAAGGCCTTGAGACCGACCATCGTTCCCATTGTCGCATAGACCTTGTAGTCGAGGGCGATGAGGATACCGCCGCATGCCGCGAGTGCACTTCCGATACCGAATGTCAGAGAGATTATCATATCGGAATTGATACCCATGAGCTTCGCAGTCTCTCCGTCGAGGGATGTGGCTCTCATGGCCTTACCCATCTTCGTCTTGTCTACAAAGAGCTTGAGGGCGACCATCATCACGACTGCGACGACAAGAACGAGAATCTGATGGGGCGTGATTACGACGCCGCCGATTGTGATTGCAGTATTGTCGAAGGGGTATTCGAACTTACGCGAGTGGGTGCCGAACATCCACGCACATCCGTTCGAGAGTATGAACGAGATACCGATTGCCGAGAGAAGAGGAGCAAGCCTCGAGCCGTTTCTCAGGGGTTTGTAGGCGATCTTCTCGATCGCCATGCCGAGGAATGCACAGGAAAGCATGCTCACGATCATCGCGATGAAGAATGATACGAGCCACCATGCTCCCAGCGGGGTGGATCCTCTCAGTGCATCGAAGACGAAGAGTCCGATGTACGCTCCAACCATCAGGATATCGCCATGGGCGAAATTAATGAATTTGAGAATGCCGTAGACCATGGTGTACCCCAGTGCGATGAGCGCATAGATTCCACCGAGGGTCAGGCCGTTCATGAGATGCTGGAAAAAAGTACTGACAGATCCCATTGTCTCCTCCAAAGAGATTTCTCTCTGTATATCATATTCCAATGGAAAAAGCACCGTATGCGCGGTGCTCTTCCCTCCGGGGTTTTAACACCCTCTCTTATTCTGCTTCAACGACCTTTCCGTCGACAACCTGGTAAGCTCCGATGTAGACAGGTGTCTTTCCGTCGACCTTGTAGACGCCCTGGTAAGCTACGAGGTCGCCCTGCTCGTCGAAGTTGATGACGCCGTTGACACCGACGAAGTCCTTGACTTCCTTCATGCCGTTCTTGATGGCTGTCCTGTCAGTTCCGACCTTCTCGATGACGGAGAAGAGGATGTAGGAAGCATCGTAGGCGTTTGTAGCAAAGCTGTCGGGTGATACGCCGTACTTTGCTGTGTACTTAGCCTTGAAGTCCTGGGAGAGTGTGCTCTCCTCGACCTTTGCCGATGCTGTGTATACGATACCGTCTGTATAGTCACCTGCAAGATCGTAGATCTCTTCGTTGAGGAATCCGTCGCATGAGAGGAAGGGCTTTCCTACCTTGAGCTGTGCAGCCTGCTCGAGAATCTGAGCCATCTCGGCTGTGTAGTCAGGAATGTAGATTGCCTCTGCATCTGTATTCTTGAGCTGTGTCAGCTGGGTCTTGAAATCCTTGTCTCCGACCATGAATGTAGCTGTAGCAACGATCTCGCCGCCGTCTTCCGTGAAGCTTTCGCTCATGCTTTCATAGAGGCCCTGGCTGTAGTCGTTCTTTGCATAGAGGACAGCGATCTTCCTGTAGCCGAGAACCTGATAGAAATACTTACCTGCAACTACGCCCTGGAGACCGTCGGAAGGTGTTGTTCTGTAGATACAGTCACCCTCAGCAGTGATGTCCTTGTGGGATGCCGACGGTGTGATACAGACGATGCCGTTAGCCTGTGCCACCGGTGCGACTGCGAATGTCTCGCCTGTGAGGACAGGACCTACGATTGCAGATACCTTGTCGGTGTTGTTGAGCTTTTCGAGAGCTGCGAGAGCCTTCTGAGTATCACCCTCGCTGTCTTCGGCGTAAAGCTTGATCTGGACGCCGTTGATACCGCCCTTGGCATTCTGCTCCTCTACTGCCATTTCCACTGCCTGCTTGCAGAGTGTGCCGTAATTGGCATAGTCACCTGTCAGTGGTCCGATAAAACCGATTCTGATTTCGCTTGATGTGCTTTCACTGCTTCCACCTGCAAAACAGAATGCTGCTGCAGCAAAAGCGACCAACATTACCGCAAGAAACTTCTTCATAATAAAGACTCCTTCTAAAATCTTGGTAGCAATATACAGTTTTATGTATTTTTATTCAACAATATTACACAATTTTTTGACAAAAAGATGAAATTCAATGAAGTTTGACGGGGTATATACTTTCCCTAAAAGGAATTAACTTGATTAAATCTACGTTTTTCCCTGAGCTGTCAACAACATACTCTACCAAAATGTGGGTTCAGTCAATAAGAGAAAGAGATCTCTCTTTGGCGAAAGAGAGAAGACAGAGCGCCGGCTATGGAGTATGATACGCCCTGTATAAGGAAGGAAATGTGAGAACAGCGTTATCGACAATACAGTCATTCCATAAGCTCGGAAGAGTCCTCAGTGCAATAGTCTTTGTAACCTCTATTCTGGTCTTTGTTTTTTCACTCGCCTGTGCCGTCCTCGCCGCATTCGGACTCGAGAGTGCGGTCTATGAAATGTTTTCCATCGAGAATCCCCTCTCTTCCGGAATGCTCTACTATGCCCTCTCTTCCACCATCATTGCCGCATTTGCAGAGATTATCGTATCAAGAGCGGCCTTGAAGTATTTCAAGGCGGAGCTCGTGGCGGGAACACCGTTCAAAAGAGACAACGCCGTGAAGCTTAAAAATCTCGGAATCCTCAATATCGTATTACCGATAATAGTAGTGATATTGAAATCAGTTTTCCATATGGTGCTCAGAAGCCGTTTCGGTGATATCGGGGAAAACGAATACAATCTGGTCGGGCCCGCTGCAGTCGGCCTCATGTTCATCGTCCTCTCGCTCGTCTGCCGCTACGGCTCGGAGATCGACGATGATGGCAGAAATAATTAAGGAGTACAGAAATGATTGATGCAATACTTGCCTTTGAAAAACCGATAATGCTCTTCTTCCAGAGCCTGAGAGTGGGGCCTCTCTGCTCCGCCGCCGAAGTGGTGTCATTCATGGGAGAAGCGGTATGGACTATCCTTCTCATCTTCTTCGTCTACCTCTGCATAGAGAAGAGAAAGGGGTTTGCGCTGGGAGCGGCCACGATGACGGCGCACTACGTAAACGGAATACTGAAGATCATCTTCCGTGTACCGAGACCCTGGGTGAAATATCCCGGCGAGATAATCCCCCTGAGACAGAGCACGGCCACAGGCTACTCTTTTCCATCGGGGCACTCCTCGATTGCGGGCTCATTATACTACAGTCTGTACAGGCTTTTCAAAAACAAGGCAGTGAGGATCTTCTCCGTAATCCTTCTCATTCTCGTCCCGCTCTCGCGTATCTATCTCGGAGTCCACTGGCCGCTTGATGTAATCTTCGGCCTCGCCGTCGGAGTTGTAACGGCATCAGGCGTCGGGAAGTTTGCCGCCGTTTACGACAATCCGGAGAAACTGAAGAGAATATGCATTACAGCAGTTCCCGTTCTTCTTGTGATAGGCTTTACCGATGCCTTTCTTGTCGACAGAGGGCTTCTCGAGAGAATTCTCTGGAAAGACATAGCAGCATCATCTGCGGCATGGGCGGGGGTATTCCTCTCTTCGATGCTCGAAAAGAAATATGTCGGTTTCAGAATACCGGAAAAATGGGGAAAGAGAGTTCTCTTATTCGCACTCGACGTAGTACTCGGATGTGCTCTGACGATTCTATGGACAGACAGAATAGAGACGATGCATTATGTCATCCAGACGGCATCGTACCTCGCTCTCATCCTCTGGGTCATATTCATCTGTCCTCTTATCTACACAAAGCTCGGCCTCTACGAGAAGGAAGTATCTTAATCCTCCACAGCCCTGAGCTTCTCCGGAAAACGGTGTTTCTCCCCTCTCCTGTAGATACGGGAGAAGAATTTCTCCGTCATCTCGTCACTCAGAAGCACATCACCGCAGAGGCGTGAGAAGAGACGTCCGCATGTAAGTGCATCGGCAAGGGCGTTGTGGGCATCATAGTGCCATCCCAGTTCATCCGCCAGTGCCGTCAGACGGTAGCTCTCCTTACCCTTCCAGAGCTTACGCGAGAGAGAAAGCGTGCAGTAGTAATTCCATCCCGGACACTCCAGACCCCAGGAATGGAGTGTGTGCGATAGAACGCCCATATCGAACTGTGCGTTGTGTGCCACAAGAGGGGTGCCACCTATGAAGGACGAGACCTCGTCCCATATGTCGAGGAACGTGGGTGCAAGCGCGATATCGTCCGGATCGAGATGATGCACAGCCGTGCATACGCTGTCGAAGCGCAGAACGGGAGGCCTTATAAGAGAGTAGTATGAGTCGATATCATCTCCATCCTCGTCAAAGCGTACAAGGCCTATCGAGCATGCGGAGTCACGGAGAACGGAGGCCGTTTCGAAATCTATTGCCGTATACTGCATTCAGCTCTTCCTCGAAGTTGCGATATATACCGTACTCGATGCTGTGATATCCACCGTCTCGTCCGATCCTTTGATGAAACAGCAGTCACCCTTTTCGAGCGCCATCCCTCCCACAGAAGCCGGAGCTGTTGCCAGTATGATGGAATCATGAGGAAGAGAAACAAAAGCCCTCTTTCTCTCGACATAGCCGAGTGCGAAGTCTTCTGACGGTGTCAGGTACCAGATCACCCTCTCTCTTTCCTCCTTGTCGACGAGGTGCGCACTCGTGGAACCGAAGTACATTATCCTCTCGAGTTCCGGAATATCCACCTTCTTCATAGTCAATCCTCCCCTGAGGACGTTGTCGGAGGCAGTCATGAGCTCGATCCCGTTACCTTTTATATATGCATGCAGAGTATCGGGCTCGAGATAGACAGCATCAAAGGGCCTGAGGTGCATGACGTTCATCATGAGCGGAAAAAGAGAGCCTATATCCCCCGGATACTTTCCGAGTGTCTCCCTGATAATCCCGAACTCTGTAAGGTATTCACCCTCGAGTGACGGTAGAGATGAAGATTTAACCGCGCCCTCGAGCTCCGAGAGTATTTCATTCTTCACCCCCTCCGGAAAAGCAAATGAATTGAGGAATATATCCTTTATGGATTCAAGATTCTTATAATACCTTTCATACGAGAGGGGAATTGCGGAAAGAAGGGAGAGCCTTATCTCGCCGAGTGTTCTGAAGCCGCAGAGCGCCGTTACGGGAGTGAGAGCAGAAAGAACCTCGGCCTTCTCATTCTCGTCCCTGTAGTTGCAGCCGCACCCGCTCTCTCTCCTCTCCTTCTCCCTCGTCCAGCCCTCCACAGCCTGCTTCTTCGTCGGATGACACTGCAGCGAAAGCGGACAAGCAATACTCAGCACCTTGAAGAGAAACGGAAGTCTTCCCGCATAGGAGGAAAGATGATCGCCGCTCTCGGTCTCTGCCTCTCCCGAGGGGTGTGTCCCCATCCAGTATTCAGCCTGGCACTTACCGTCTTTATTGCCGAAGAGAGAGGGAAGAAAATCCTTTCCTCCCCAGTCATAGTTCTTGATTACGCCCCTGATCTTCATTATGTCCATATACATTATGATAAGACGAACGGAGAAAAATATGAATAAGGCACCGGATAACAGAGGAAAGCTATTTGGCTTATGTTTTAGCCGGAAATCCCGATAAACCTGGCTAAAATAGCCTTCTTTTGCATATTTCAGCTTTTTTCGTAAGCCGTCATTTTTCTGTAGAACGCTCTTCCATTCTTTCTTCTTTTGAGTTAATCTTCTCTCAGTTGATGCGGTGTTAGCACAGTGG
>CAVACS010000068.1:0-12970 GCA_963587105.1 Anaerovoracaceae bacterium
CATACCATGATGATAGTATCCCGCATTCTTCTCTACAACAAGATGATAAATTCCCTAGTCGTTACGCATGAAAAATCCTCCATAACCAGAAATTTAGGAAGATTTTTCTTTTTTTTGTTGCATTATCTATTATCTAATTGTATAATATGGGTATGAAAGTATCAGAAATGCCCGACTGGGTTCTTAAGTACAAAACAAAGGGGTACACGGTTAGACTGAATGCCAAATCGTGTTACTGCCTCTATCGTGTCTGGAGTGAGTACGTTCCCGGATCTCACCCCAAGACTCATTCTGAATATATCGGTGTAATTAAAGAGGATGAGGGACTTGTTACTCCGAAGGAGAGGACAAAGGCGAAGCTGAAAGAGGAAAGTAAAGGACACTACAATCTTGAATACGGGTACTCCGAGATGCTCTACCGTAATTTCAAACGTTCTCTACAGCGAAGCCTCTTCAATGTAACGGGGAGAAAAGCAGAAATTGAAATACGTCTGGCAATAATCAGACATATCTACGACTCCGACTCGGAAGAGATGCTTTCTCTATCGTGGTGGACCGCAAGAAACAAGAAAGAGGTTCTTGCTGAATCGGCGTCAATCAGTGACAAGAGGAAGAAAACGCTTGACTCAAAGCTTGAAGACCTGCTTAAGACGAAGATTATCGACGAAAGCGACAGACATATATTAAAGGAATGGCTGCTGCTTGCTGTCGCTCGCGACGATGAAGAGAATCCTTCTCCCCTTTATAGTCCTAAGGCTCTCGAGATAGCTGAGAAATGGAGGATTACTCTCTGATGGGAATGATGCCGGTGGCAATGACCTCAATTGCACAGAACTTACTTGCATTTGATGAGCTCATCGAGAAATCCGGCATTACTATCAGCGAACTTACCCCGCGTCTTATCGCCAAGCTTCTCAAGTCTTTCTCCCACTTGAAAGACAACAGACAGAAGCACAAGGTTAGGTATCCAATTCAGACTTTATTTGTGATTGTCATACTTGCGAAGCTGTCTCATCTGGGCCATAACTGTTGTGAAATCGCAGGTTTTGCCAAATCATATAAGGCTCTACTCATTGAATCAGGTGTATTAAAGGGTGACAGGACTCCTTCTCATGACACAATACAGCGATTTCTTGAGAATCTTGACACCAATTGGATCCGTTCTCTCCTGGTGAAAATCAAAGAAGTCTACAGAGGAATTCAGCGCCTGGCATCTGATGGAAAGAAGTATACCCATCTTGCAGTAGACGGAAAGGAATTCAGAGGTTCCGGAAGAGGAAAGGACACGAAGAAGCCAAAAAGGAATACTGCGACGCTCAATATCTATGATTCATCCTCTGATGTATGTCTCTACAGCATTCCAATCGATGAAAAGACAAACGAAATTCCGGTTGCTCAGAAGAAATTAGAGCAGCTCGACCTTCGTAATACCATCATTACGGCAGATGCCCTTCACTGTCAGAGAGTTACTGCCGAGATTATCAGAAAACGTAAGGGACACTATGTTTTCTGTGCAAAAGATAATCAAGACGGCCTAAGGCTAGAAATTCAATCGTCATTCGAGAAGAAACGACCGAAGCAGCAGAAGCCTATCTTCTTTCAGAGGGACAAAAGGAAATTCTGGGTCATAAAACTCGACAGAGATTATATCGGCGAAGACTGGATAGACCAAAGGCTCTTTATAAAAATGGTCTCTTCGACTACTGGCAAAGAAGCAGATCCCATGTATTTCGTTACAAGTCTATCCGACCCGATTGCCGCTATAGAAGCCATAGAAGTCAGATGGACGGTGGAAAACAGCCTCCACAAGAATAAAGATTTCTACTGTTACGAGGATAAATATTCCTCTACAAATAGAAGAGCCATTGAGAGCATGGCCTATCTGAACAACCTCACATTATCCATAGCTCGTCTGACACAGATCATATTACAGGAACCACGGCTAAAAACTGTCTATCAGCAATTCGCCGCTAACCCCATTGAACTATTCGAGAAGATTATGGAAATCATCTATCACCCGGATGAATTCTTATCTCTCTTGCGAGAACGGCTTAAGCAAAAACAAGCATCCTGAATTCTATCAAATCCATCATTTCCCAGACCTTACTGTCGATGTTTTTGGACAATTCTCGGTCACATAAAACACTATTTTGAAATATCTTTAAAACTTCACACTCAATAAGCCCGAATTTGCCTCTACAGCGCATGTATCGCTGTTTTGACCACTTAAAAAGTGTTTTTATCGGAGATCATGCGTAATGACTATTCCCTGCTCAGCGAAATTCTTCTTCTGACGTCGCATATGCCGGGCACATCTCGATAGTATTATGATAAAAATGAAATGAAGTCTGAAAATTTCGGAGTTTAATTCCGGATTTTTCGTAATTTCTAATTGAAGTCAAATAGAATATCATGTAGAGTAAAGTTATGATAAAACGACATTTAGCCAAAATCCTCAATGATTATGCCACGTACTTTCCTGTAGTTCTTTTAACCGGAATGAGGCAGGTCGGGAAAAGTACTTTGCTTGAAATGGAATTAAAAGATAAGGTGTTGAGCAATGTCTCTTTTGATGAGTTACAGGACAGGGCACTTGCAGAAAATGACCCGAATTTGTTTTTCAAAATCAACAAAGCACCCGTAATTATTGATGAGGTACAATACGTTCCGTCGATTTTCCGCAATATCAAAATACTGGTCGATAAAGACAGACAGAATGGAAGTTTTTTTCTGACAGGCAGCCAGTCTTTCAAATTAATGGGTGGCGTTTCGGAGAGTCTGGCCGGGAGAATTGGAATTCTCGAAATGATGCCGATATCGATAAGGGAGGAAGAGGGGGATAATTTTACAGAGCCTTTTGTTCCGACTGGCGAATATATAGCGAAAAGAGGTGGAAAGAGGGTTGAAAATCTCTGGGATAGAATTTACAGAGGCTTTTTCCCTGAATTGATAAAGAATCCGCATCTGCCGCCCGCTGTCTTCTTTTCTTCGTATGTAAAGACTTATCTGGAAAGAGATTTGAGAGAAATAATCAACGTTCAGAAACTTACTCTTTTTGAAAAGTTTTTAAGAATTCTTGCATATAGAAGTGGCAGTATCATAAATTACTCAGATATATCATCGGTTCTGGGGATTAACGACAAAACGGTTAGGAGCTGGGTTGGAATTCTGGAGCAAAGCGGTTTAATATTCCATCTTCAACCATATTTCGGAAACAGCGAAAAAAAGCTTACCAAATCTCCTAAACTCTATTTTTCTGATACGGGGTTGCTGTGTTATCTTCTTGGGGGGATTGCTTCAGGGGAAGACATAGAAAAGAATGTTTTTGAAAAGAAAGGTTCAGTATTTGAGACCTTTGTAATTTCAGAAATCCGGAAATCATTTCTTAATGCAGGAAAAGAGCCTTGTTTCTCTTTTTACCGGGAATCCGGAACTAATCTTGAAGTGGATTTGCTTATTCAGATAGGAAACAGGATCTACCCGGTAGAGATTAAAAGTACAAAGACTCCTTCGGATAATGATGCCAGGAACTTCAAAGTGCTGACTAACATAAGAGATAGAGAGATTGAATCTCCCGTTGTTATTTGTGACACAGACAGGGTGGGAGCATTAAAAAGTAAAGCTGTTACATTGCCCGCAACGTGGATCTGACAGGGTTTTGAAAGAGAAAGAAAGGATTTGAGCCTCCACATGCCGTTTCTGTGTTTGTCGTTTTGAGATTGCAAGAGAAATTGAAGCGGCACTTTGTCCTCAGAATATGACACGATAATGCCGCGTTGAGTTTTGACTCGTGAAAGATGTACGCTCGGGCCGTAGAAGGTGTAGATACTGACCCTTTTCTCTTTCTACAGCAGATTACGAGACATTCATACGCAGGCGTAAAGGAAATTTGAAGGAAAAAGTTTGGAAAATAGAAAGAATACGGGCAAAATACAGTGCTTTCATGCAACATAGAGGTAATGAGAGACACTATATGTAGCTGGTAACACATTGTCATCATTGAGCTGGAGTAGCTGTATGTAAAATAACCCTAAGATAATCATATAAATAGAACTAGGCTCTGCCGACTTAAAAATAATTCATTATTTTCAAATAAATTGTTGCATTTTTGTGGTGATTCCTGCTATACTAAATGTAGTTCTACTTCGGACTACATTAGACAACAGGAGAGACAGATATGCCATTCATAAAGGCTCAGAAAGTTATATATGACGAGAACGGAAAAATAAGGTCGGGTTCGGCTGCAATTGTTGATACATATTACGGAGATTTCGGTACATACCATGCAAAACACACAGTAAGGGAGAAGCTCGGGAAGGTTTTGTGGCTCAGTGAAGACAAAAGAAGAGGAATTTTCATGTCTTCGACGAGAGGGCTTGTCGAATACAATGCCGATACGGACGTTTTTTCGTCTGTTGACAAGAACGATGATAGACTTATGGGTACTGAGACCTTCCCGGAAACCCGGATTCATACTGTTTTCGGTGATAGTTATATGCTTCTGAAATTTCTGGAAAATGAGGGGCTGATGAAGATTTTGAGAGACGTTTTTCAGACAAATCCGGACTATGAGAGGCTTTTATGCCATATTATTCATGGCGTATTGAAGGACGGCTCTAAGATTACGTGCGACAACTTTCTCATGAAATCCTTCGCTTCCTACCTCTTTCCTGATGTGCCTCTTTCATCACTCAAGAGTGACACGAGGTTCTTCACTATGATGGGGGATGACAAGACAAAGCTTCAATTCTTCAAGAAGTTCGTCGATGCGATGAGGGAGAAAGTCCCGACCTTTGGCAAGGGTTGTTATGTAGACTCTACTCCTCTCCCGAATGACATAGATGATAATCCGTTCAATGCACTCTCGTCTCACGGCATAGGTTCCTGCGGCACTATGGAGAGGCTTGTCCTTGTACTGGATGAAGAGACAGGCCTGCCGGTATGGTATGACATAATACCGGGGAATGTTATTGACCTCAATACAACAATGAATGTAGTTAATGATGTTGCCGACAGTCTCGGCGTAATCATCCATTCCCTTGTCCTCGATGCCGGTTATGTGTCAAAGGAGCTTATAGGAGCATTCCACAATGGAACAGAGAAGTCATTCATCGGAAGGATGCCGGCAAAGAAAGGATTCCCATTCAAAGAGCTCTATCATGATGTAAAAAACCTTATAGGGAAAGGAAAATACTCTTTCGTTCGTAATAACCACGTCTATTTCGGTCATAAGAAGGAGATTGAGCTCTTCGGTCAGAAACTCTATGCCTATATATATGTAGACCACCCAAATGCACTTAAAGGCTTCAAAGATTATATCGCTAAGCATGATGATGAATTCGAGAACATGCCGAACAAAGATAAGGATTGGATAATGGTTAAGGGAGGTTTCTTCATCCTTCTTTCCAACATAGACTCAACTCCGGAGGATATTCTTACCCGTTACTTCGGCCGTACCAACATCGAGACTGTCTTCAAGACAAGCAAGGAGTACCTTGACTTGCTTCCCCTCTCGAAGTGGACAGATGAGACTGTCAGAGGAAAAATCCTCTCCGACATCATAAATACCATTGTCCTTCTCCTCCTGAGGAAGAAAATGAAAGGAAGCGAACTCTCGGCATCCGAGCTTTACGGCAAGAGTCAGTCTCTGATGTGCTTCCGCAATAATAAAGGTATGGTGACTGTCGAGACCCCATGCAAGCAGGTTAAGGAGTACTACAAACTCCTCGGTCTTGAGGTTCCTGCACATGTCAATGTCGAGAGTTTCAAAAAGAAGAATCTGCTCCTAAAGTGATAGTTCTACTTTTGCGTTTATCTTAGGATAACTCTTTGCTAAGCAGAGAGCTATTTTATCTTTATTGGCACGTCAGTCATCTAACCATTCGATTTCTTTTTCTGCTTGCCAGAATGTCTTTCCTGCAAAAATGGGTGCGCTTTCAAAATCGGGCACAGGGTAGCTTTCATTCTTTGATGTTGCATTCCATTTAAAATCGTCATTCGATGGTTCAAGAACATAGAGTGCAAGTAGAGGTTTTCCATTTTTATAATATCCTTGTATAAAGTATTTGCGGTTATTAAGCTTAAAAAAACGTTCATCTCCGTAATATAGTCTGTCAATGAATTCTTTTGGGTTACCGTTAATCACGTTATTTTCACTCCTACTAAGTATTTTTTTGTACATCCAAGGATCTACGTTCAGACGTTTCAATGTAGTGGTCGTATACTCGTTGCTTTCTTGAAACCGATAAATCTTCTGTTTGTTTCAAATCGACATAGTAGGAAAAGCTGTGATGGCCAAGAAATAGCATACCATTCCGGGGGTATTTCCCATACAAGTGTTCAGCCATAATAATACCAGCAAGCAGAATATTCATGATAGGGAAGGATTGTCCTTATAGACGATATGAAGTATATACGCCGAATTGATTCTTCTCTTCTTCTGTCAGCTCTGCTACTGATACACCTTTTCCTTTGGCGTATTGTGACAATCCCTTGAGATTCATCTTTACCTTTGGAAGCTCGCTGAACATAACAGGGTAAGACATATTCCTGAGAGATTCTTGATATCTTTGATTAGAATTTAGCATCGGTCCATTCATATGTATAAGCCTCCTTTATTTTTTTTGCCGTGTCCTCTTCAATCATGAAGTGATATGGATGCAGGGCCCTTAACGGAACGGCGTTAAATACAAGGCAGTAATGATCTAAAAGCTTTTCATTCGCTGCAAATCCTGTTATTACGCCATCAAAACCATATTCGATGGCCTTGTCTACACAGATAGCAAAAAGGTGTCCTCCTATTCCTGAATATCTTGGCTGGTCTGTGATTTCTTTATTATTCTGTGGAGATGCACACATCCATGCAACATAAACTGCCTGGTAGTCGTCGTTTCTTCTCAGTGCAACAAGGCCCTGGACATCGGTTGTTCCTTTGAGCACTAGAGCATATATTTCATGCTCGTCAATCAAATCTTCCCAGTTAACATACCATTGAGTTTTTACATTGAATTTTGACAAGTAGCTTTTTCTTGTTATCTGAACTACTTCAGTTTCAACGAAATCACCGGAATATGAATCCTTGAGGCAGGGAGTAAATTCATCTATCCAGACATTGACCATTTATACAAATACTCCTTTCCTTGATAATTATATTATAGCTGTATTTATTTCCTTCATCAATTTTATATTCAACACGTTTATTCCATTCTTTTGTTTCCTCTCTTGAATAAGTCAATGCAGGTTGTTAAGTAGACTACTCCTGCATTTACCTTTTCAATAACTTCATGTGCCCGAAAAGTTCATGAAATATGCGCAGAGTTTCACTTTCCGTGTTCTTATAAAGGCGGCGAACGGACCGTCTCAGAGATTTCTCTGACAGATATATCCTCAAGGCTGACGAAAACAGTGAACTCTGTTTTAATGTTATCGATCTTTATAATAACGACGAGGAGAGGCCAGCCGATGGACTTTCAGGCGGTGAGACATTTATAACAAGTCTTGCCCTTGTCCTTGGACTGAGCAGCATGAACTCCACTTCTCTATCCATAGAGTCCTTCTTTCTTGACGAGGGTTTTGGAACACTTGATCCCCAGTACCTTGAAAGAGCGACCGAAGCTTTGCTCAAGATAAGAGAGGAAGGAAAGGTTATTGGAATACTTTCTCATGTGGAGAGCCTGAGGAATGCAATCCCCGTGCAGATAAATGTCAGCAACGGCATCTTTAGCGGGGCGGGAGTTATTGAGAACCGGAATTCAGTGACGACTGACTGATTTCCGTGTTTAAAATTAAATAGAAATATCATTGCGGAGTCCGTATAATCATTTCAAAGGCTCCGTGTGGAATTTTTTATCAGCAATTTAGAGTGAGTATATCCATAAAGGAAAAAAAATGACTAAACAAGAACTTGCCTCATTAATATGGGAATCGTGCAATCATCTAAGAGGATCCATCTCTACAGTTGAATACAAAGATATCGTTCCGGGTTTTGTATTCTATCGCTATCTTTCCAACAAGGAGTATGCGTGACTGGTAAATCATCACTGGACTGAAGATAATATGAGGAACTACCTGAACATCAATGATGAGATGACAGTGAATATCTGCAGGAGTGAGCTGGGATATTTTATATCTTATGAAGATTTGTTCTCTTCATGGATAAAAGCCAATTCTGAAGTTCAGAATGACACAGATTCGAGAGCGAGGGAAATAAGCGTAGCAACCGTCTCTGAGGCGATAAACCGCTTCGACCAGAGTATTTCTAGAGAATATATTTCTCTTTATGAAGGAATTTTTAAATCATTTGAGATAAATAATAAATAAGGAGGATCATACATATGGGTACATACATAGGGATGATTGAAATCAAGGGAGCGTTCTACAACTACAGACCAATCGGTCGTGTTGATGGTGACATGATTGTGCAGATAGAGCCTGAGGAGCTTGAATATATCCTTCCGGGAGCTGACTTCCATAATCTTGTCCTGTCTTATATAACAAGCTATTCATCAGATGATAAAGATTTTATGAAAGCTCATTTTGATGAGAAGTCTGTTGTTGTCTTTGATTTTGAGCTGTCCGATCTGGTCGAAAACACGTACAAAACAACGGCGGGAAAGAGCCAGAACGGATACAAGACAATCAAAAAAGTTCGAACTTTATATGATGAAGGGAAAATCCAATCCCTGAAGAATCTTGGGTGGAGTTACGCGATTCGAAAGGACAGACTGAAGGCTGACTCGGACTTCGTCAACGACGATAAGGTTGAACTCGATATCGACTCGCCGGCCATGAATGATGAAAATGTCTTTATTGAAAGAGATGGCGGCTTCTGGGCTGGTCCTTATAATGCCATGTATCGTGACAGCTTTCGCGGTTTCAGCTCCTCTATAGTTGTAAAGCCGAAGATAAGAGAGAATAAATACACTATAAGCGGCTATAATACTTCACAGATGGAAAGAATCGTACTCACGAATCCGGATTCGAAGCCTGATTTCAGTTGTGAGCTCATAAGGCCGGCGGTGCGGGAAAGAGCGAAGCAGATTGATATGATTTCAGATACAGTTCTCATTTCAGATTTCAAGGATAGTATCGAGGGCTGTTTCATAAAGGACGGATGCGTCGACTTAAGTAATATCGACGAGGCAGTGAAGCATTTCGAATATTCCTCATTCATGGGATACGACATTCCCGACTCGATACGACATTCAAGAATCGAGAAAATCAAAGAAATGATTACTTCCGAGGAAGAGTTCGCTGATACTCTCGACATGTTTTCAACTTCTATCTGTGATCTCCTGATTCGTAACAAAGATAACCCGAAAGTGAATGAATGGGTTGGTGGATTAATTTCCGATAATCCGGAACTGCTGGACAATCTGCAGAGCACAAAAACCATTCAAAGTCATATTGCTTCTCTCAGTTCTGACGTAGATGAATTGAATGCTCAGAAGGAGCAGCTTGAGAGTAAAGTGGCATTAGAAAAAGAGGAACTTGAAAGTCTCAGAGCTCAGGCTGACACCGCAAAAAGTGATGCACTCATACGTGAAAAGAAAACTGAATACGACTCATATGTTGAAAAGGTTAAAAGCGTGAAGGAAGAACTTGGAATTCTGGATGATTACAGTGAAATCGGAAGAAAACTGGAGAAGCTCACGTCTGAAGTCTCTGATCTTGAGAAGCACAAGGCCTCCCTGGAAAATGAGACGACTATTCTTGAAAAGAAGTTCGATGAGCTTGTTTCTTCTTCACATGACAGGATGGCCGATGTCGTATTCGACGGCTTCATATCGAGTAGAATGTTGTCGTCGGCGTCGGAATGGGAGAAAAAGCATGGAGCGAATGAACCGGTCACTCCTGCAGTCACGCCTGTCGAGAAGACTCCGGAAGAGACTGTCGAGTATCTGACAAAACTTGTGAAAATCAGGCGTCCGAATTACAAGCGCAATACGATTGTGAACATTGCCATATGCATGACGCAGGGATTCCTGACGGTTTTCTCCGGAGAACCGGGATCTGGCAAGACTTCCATATGTAACATATTCGGTGAGGCGCTGGGACTCAATAAGACAGTTTCTCCCGGAGAAGGAGGTAGATATGTTCCGGTATCGATAGAGAGGGGATGGACAAGTAAGCGTGACTTCGTAGGCTACTACAATCCTCTTTCAAAGACGTTCGATAAGAGCAACAAACGTGTTTATGAGGCTCTGAAACAGCTCGATGAAGAGAAAAAAATGGGGCAGGCTGACCTTCCATATATCATTCTTCTTGATGAAGCTAACCTCAGCCCTATGGAGTATTACTGGTCAGATTTTATGAATATCTGTGATGATCTGGGACCGGGAAGTACTGTGAATCTGGGAGAGAATTACATTTTCGGTATACCTGAAACACTTCATTTCGTCGCCACCATCAACAACGATCATACGACAGAGACCCTCTCGCCTCGTCTCATAGACAGAGCATGGATAGTAACGCTGCCTCAACTCAGCAGGCGTGAATACAGCGCTCTCTCGGCAGAAGTTCCTTTCCCGTCCGAAGATGTCGAGACACTGTCGTGGAAAACACTGAAAACAGCTTTTATTCCTTCTTCAGGTGAAATCTCATTTTCCCCGGAGATTCAGAAATGCTACGACCTTATCATCGACAAACTCAGGGAGAAAAAGATATCGGTAAGTCCCCGTATTGACAGGGCGATAAAGAGATACTGGACGATTGCATCCAGACTGTTTGAGGAAGAGACTCAGACTTCGCCGTCGATAATTGCACTCGACTATGCTGTCCAACAGCGTATTCTTCCGAAGATTAATGGCAGCGGAGAAGATTTCGAAGCATGGCTTTCCTCCCTTGCATCAATCTGCAGTAACAACGGCCTCAGCTATTCCTCTCAGATGATCAACGATATGATCGCGAAGGGAAGAGATAATATGAAATACTATCACTTCTTCGGATAACAGAGGTTGAAAGTGCTTGATTGTCAGTTGATTCTTTATCCCGATGATAGCGAAAAAGAATTTGCCGTTGATTTATCCGCTGATGCGGGAGGAGCAGGGACTGATAGAGTTATATCAAAGTCCAAGAATATGTTCGTGTTTTCGGACAAGGGGTATTATTTTGCTCTTTCCTTCAGAGATTGCTCGATAATTATAAGAAATGTCAAGGTTTATATAAACGATGTATTTGAACCGTCACAGTTTGACGGCATGTACATTCATTTCAGAAACGATAAAGACAGAGACAGGGCCGTATTTTCAGATTGCTACGGATTTGTACAGATTTCCTTGAAGATTGTAACCGTCGATGATAAAGAGCTGTATTATACTTCGGACTACATTCCCGTACTTGTAAAGGATAATGAATTCAATGATTGCGTACGAGCTATGGTGAACTATGTCTATTCCAACCAGGAGTTTCTGCTTCTGAATGGTGAACCGAAGGCAAGAGGATTCGGGGAGCTCAAGGAAAAAGGGTACAAGAACCTTGCTGCTCAAATAATACTCGCTGGAGAGATAGCCTCTATATATGAGATGAATTACGGCTTCTTCAAAGCAAACAGCCGTTTTAAGACAGAGAGAAGAAACAGAATTGACAGCTTCGAACATCTTCAGTATGTGACCCCGGCAACCGTACGATATATCTCTACACATCCGGAGGAACTTACAAGAATTGAAGGAACCTCCGGAATCAGGATAGGCAACTCCATCTTCCAGCCGAGGAACACTCTTTCCGAACACAATGAGGTGTCTCACGACATTTATGAGAACCGAGTCATCCTTGGCTTCCTCCTTACCATGATAAACGCCGTTGACGAGATGCTCTCCAAGTGCGAGTCTCTTCTCAGTCGCCTTCCGGATACTGAATGCAACGTAGGAGAATACATATATTCGTCCGCTTTTATGTTCAGTGAGACAAAGAAATCGCTCACCACCGAAAGGGATGAACTGAAAAATCTCAAGACTAAGTATTCCCGACTGTACACAATGTACAGAGATATCTTCAGAATCAAAGCAGAGCCTTTTTTGAGAGAACCGGAGTCTACCCATATCTTTCTTTCAATTCCACAGTACAACCGCATATTTCTTCAGATACATAGATGGTTCACATACGGGATATATAATTTCGACAGGGAAAGACTCATGCTTTCATTCATCAAGATATCGTCAATGTATGAGGGATACCTGCTAGAGAAGATGATCAACTACTTCAGGAGGGATTATGTGCTCGAGAGTGCAAGATGCTATAAATATCATGTTGGGAAAAACAGTCAGTACATAAACACACCAAACAGCAACACCTTCATCTTTACTAGGGGGAGAAGAAGAGTCACTCTTTACTACCAGCCGGTTATCTTCGGCTCTGATTCCTACGGCTTTAACGGAATAGGTCTGATGAGAAACAACACGATAATCGTTTCTGAGGATGACGAAGATTTAAGAGCTGCTAACGGTGGGTATTATTCGCCCGACTATATCATAAAAGTGGAAGAAGATGGTAATACCAGTTATTTGATTCTTGATGCAAAATTCAGCTCTTTCAATACGGTGAGGAAAACATATGTGAGAAATCTGGCTTTCAAATATCTGTTTTCCATAAGCCCGGTTGACGATAAGGATGTCGTTGTAGGCTTATGTCTTATCTACGGAAAATGCTCGTTCCATGATGAAATGCAGAGTACGTATGACAATCAGTTGCCGACTCAGCATATCAGGCCGATAGCCGAGATGATACCGATGATGGAAGGGATAAAGAATGATAAGCATTTCAGCAGGCTTGATGCTTTGATGGATTATCTGTCGAATGACGGGACAGGTGGAAACTTATTGAGGTGAATGGAAGGTATCGTTTGACGTTTCCTCAGAAACAGATTTGGAGAGACTGGCTCCTCCGGTATGAGGTGATCTTGTCTTTTTTTAATATCTGTGTCTGGAAGGTATAATATAGAGGTATCGATGATTGAAATAAAAAGTGTAAATGA
>CAVACS010000069.1:0-12839 GCA_963587105.1 Anaerovoracaceae bacterium
GTTCATAAAAGAGGAGACTCTATGCCGAAAGTGATCGAAAAAGTCAGAGAACAGCTTCTTGAGGAAGTGAGAAGACAGATCGAGAGCCGTGGCTATTCGAAGACGACGATAAGGTCCGTCGCCGAAGGTTGCTCCATCTCTGTCGGTACTGTATATAACTACTTCAAATCAAAGGATGAGCTTGTAGCATCGGCTGTTGCCGAGGACTGGAAGGTGAAGACTGAAAAGCTTGAGGCATCTCTCCCCGCCTCTTTTTATGATACCCTGCGCCTTGTATATGAGGCTGTCTCTTCTTTCGAGGATGAGCACAGAGCCCTCTTCACCGACGAGGAGGCTGTAAAGAAATTCTCCTCCGTCTTTACCCGGTGGCACTCCCTCCTGAGGCGTCAGACGGCATCCTTCCTCATCCCCGTTTGCACGAATGCAGAAGATAAGGAGTTTCTGTCACTCTTTCTTGCAGAGTCGCTTCTGACATGGGTGACTGAAGGCGTTCCCTTTGAAAAGCTCTACAGCGTATTGAAAAATCTTATAGATAAGGAGAATTGACAATGAGCAGCTTTGAAAACCTGCGTATCGTAGACAACTTCTACCAGACATCGCTCTACTTTCCGATGCCGACGGTAATCATCAGCACCCTGTGCGAGGACGGGACGACGACCCTCGGGCCCTATTCACTTGTTCAGCCGTATTATGTTGCAGGAAAGGATTTCTATGCAATGCTCCTTTCATGCCGTAACTCATCCAACACGGCACAGAACATCCTCCGTAACGGAAAGTGCGCGATCAACTTCATAGACGACAGCAGGAAGAGTTTCAAGGAGGCCGTGAAGCTCTCGTGGCCGGGAGACAAGCCGTCGGACAAGATGCCGAAGTGTGCATTCCGTCTTGAAAAGAGCCTATTAGAGGAGGAGACGGGAGAGAAGAGGCCCATGGTACTCACCGATGCCATCCAGGTTATAGAATGCACATGGGTGAGAGAGCTCGACAATGCCTCTCTCGATAAGGCCGGCCTTCTCAACGGCTATGAGCCGCCCTATCATGACTTCAACGGAATCACAAGCAAGTTCGGCGCCCACTTCATACTCCGTCTCGAGAGGATACTGATGAAGAAGAAGTACTCTGACGCCATCATCAACGGCGTCAGGGCCTCATCCTTCCCTCCTCTCCCCGTGGACTACGGCTACAGGGACTCAAAGAACTTCTGGTATCATAAGAAGACGAGGATGAGAGCGGAGCTTCTGAGTGTGAGAAAGGCGACACTGGAGTCTGTTAGATATGCGGCGGACCGCGCTGACGACACCGTCAAATTCACCGACGACGCACTCGAGACGATTCTTGGTGTTCCGAGAGTCTTCCTCTCCGTCGTCCTGAGAGGATGCGTAGAGTGGGCAAAAGAGAACAACGTCACGCTCATCACTGCCGAACACATGAAGATAATCAACGATAAACGTTCCAAGGA
This sequence comes from Anaerovoracaceae bacterium, assembly GCA_963587105.1. Classification (GTDB taxonomy): domain Bacteria; phylum Spirochaetota; class Spirochaetia; order Sphaerochaetales; family Sphaerochaetaceae; genus Ornithospirochaeta. The sequence goes on from CAVACS010000069.1 coordinate 1,460, forward strand.
AAAGAACAGGAAATAAAGGAGGCATAATATTATGAAGGTAGTACTTGCAGGAGCATTCGGTAATCTCGGAGGCGAAATATTGAAGGCGCTCGTAAGCGGGGGCCACGAAGTAACGGCGGCCGATCTGAAGGAAAGGAAGATCGAAGGCCTGGAGGGTAAATACAGGTTCGTCTCAATAGATGCGACGAATCCGGCGACGCTCAGGGGGCTCTGCACCGGAGCCGATGTCGTCATAACGACGATGGGACTTACGGGAGCCTCGACACGCTTCACATCCTATGATATCGACTACAAGGGGAACATGAACCTCTACAGGGAGGCGGAGAAGGCAGGTGTGAAGAAGTTCAACTACATCTCCGTCATCTCATGTGACGAGAGCGGCGCGGAGAAGGTTCCGATGCTTCATGCGAAATATCTTGTTGAAGAGGAACTGAAGAAGGGAAAGACGGACTGGGTCATCTACCGCCCCACAGGATACTTCTATGATATAGCGAAGGTATTCAAGCCGTACGTCGAGAAAGGCGAGATGCAGCTCCTGAAGGGCTACGGCAACGTAAAGGCGAACGTCGTCGACTGCCCCGACTTTGCATCCTTCATAGTCGGGCATATGTGTGATACGAACGCGACATACTCCGTCGGCGGAAAGGAGACATACTCATATCTCGAGATGGCGAAGCTCTGCTTCGATGCATCAGGAAAAAGCCTCCAGATCAAATGGGCTCCCATCTGGCTCTTCTCAATCCTTGCAAACCTTCCGAAGATAAAGAAGGCGGGAAAGCACGATATAATCCTCTTCTCGAAGTGGACGCTCAGTCATGACCTTGTCGGAGACACAATCGTCGGAGATCACAGCTTCAAAGAATACATAAAGTCGTACTTCGGTAAGGAGGGAAAGTAATATGGAGTGGAATTTACTCGGAATTCTATATATTGTATGTGCCGTCCTCTCCTCCGTCGGCTTCTATAAGTTCGTCTACTTTCTCTCTATCGGCTACGGCTTTGCAATTGCAGGAGGCGCTGTGGCTGTCCTCATCATGGCACTTGTAAGAGGGACGACGGCTCCTCTCTTCATCCTCGTATCAGAATGCGTTCTCTTTGTCATCTACGGGGTAAGACTCTCGTTCTTTCTTCTTAAAAGGGAACTCAAAAACGCAACCTTCAAAAAGACGGACGTTGCAAAATCGACGCTCGGAAGCGGGCAGAAGAAGATGCCCGTCTTTGTCCTTGTTGTCATATGGGTCTTCGTCGCTGCACTCTATACTATGCAGCTGAGCCCCATGCTCTTCAGGGCCGTGAACAACTCGAAAGATATCCCTCTTCCCGTTATTGCAATGGTGATATCGCTATCGGGAATCATCCTTGAAGGAAAAGCAGACAGACAGAAGTCCGAACAGAAGAAGAAAAGACCCGATATGGTTGCAAAGGACGGTCTCTACCGCATCGTGAGATGCCCCAACTACCTCGGTGAGATCATCTTCTGGACAGGAGTCTTCATCGGCGGCATCACAGCATACAGCACCCCCGGAGAGTGGATAACAGCCGTCATTGCATATGTATCTATCGTATACATCATGTTCAACGGCGCTCAGAGACTCGAGAAGAGGCAGATGAAAAGGTATGGTGATAATAAAGAATACAACGAATATGCCGAGAGAACCCCGATAATCATCCCGTTTCTGCCGATATACCATCTGAACAAGAAGGAAGACGTAAAATGAAGGAATTCTCCCTCTCCATGTCGCTTCTCGACTACATCCCGGTCTTTCTCTTCACCGCGGCTGTCGTCATCCTCATACGCTCTCTCTACAACAAGATGAGCAAAGGCTCGTTCGCACTCTTTGCATCAGGCACTGTCGATGTTATAGCTGCGGGGTTTCTCAAGGCGTCATACAAGCTCCTCTACGCTCTCGGCATCTGTGATTTCACAGCTCTGAGCAATGTCTTCTTCCCCATGCAGGCTCTCGGCTTCATGCTCTCCGGACTGGGTCTGACGGCCCTCGTTCTCCACAGGCAGACAGAGCGGAGTGACGGTAAAAAGAAGGACGGAAGAAAAGCCGTGGTCATAACGGCCCTTGCCTTCGTCCTCTTCGTTGTCATTCTCTTCATCATCGGAAGCGGCAGGGAGAGGACAACAGCCCCGTCTCACTTCAGCGGCACCTTCGTATTCGTCACAATCATGATCCTCGGCCTTGCATCCATGAACGGCTCTCTCTCCTTCCTTTCTCTCATGCTCGGAAGAAAGAGCCTCATCGCCCTCTTTGTTCTATCGCTTATCTTCTCCCTCATGATGGGATACCTCTCCTCGAGGGACTTCGAGAAGGCATCAATGAACTGGATAGCCGAGGCGGTGAACACCATAGGGCAGCTGACACTGCTTTTCGGAGCACTCGGACTTGAGAAGAACGGGCTGAATGAGCTGAGACTCCACGGAGAAGAAAAGGTATGATCGAGAATCTGAAAGCTCTCCTGGGGGAGAAATACTGCCTGGAAGAAAGGGAGGCAGGTGAATTTTCGAAGATGAAGGTTTCGGGTATGCTTTTCAACATTAAATCATACTCGGCACCCCGGCTCGGACGGATTTCAATCATGACGGCGAAGGGCTTCTTCGGTCTCATGAAGATGGAGACGCTCATCATCGTCCCCCTTGTTACCGACAAGCCTCTCTTCTCCTGGGACTACGTGAATGCGGCCGGGAACGAGACTCTCATATGTGAGCTCTACGATACCCTCCTATCACCCTTTGACGCATCCGGAATTGAAAACGTGAAGAAGAAGTATGCCTCCGTTCCGGACGGGGAGGACGGAAAACACTGGTATGATGAAATAAAGCTCAGGGAGAGCATCTACAAGAAGGACAGGAAAAACAGCTCTCTTTCATCCCTCTCGTATGACTACCTCAAAGCTTACCTGGAGTGTCATTCCTCCCCGGTGACAGACGTCGATGCAAAGAAGGAAAAGACAGAAAGGTACGTCAGGGGACTTATCAGTAACGGCGGTCCCTCAACCGATGTCTTTAAGAAGAAGATCGGAGACGAGAAGACTGCTCTTCTTTTCAGGAAGGTTCTCTTTCCGACAGAGCTCTGAGAGAGATAGAACAGTAAACGGCCGGAGGTCATCCCCCCGGCAGCGTTGTCAGGCGCCTCTACCTGTATTCAAAGTAGCCGATGACAGCTTCCTTACCGTCCAGGATTGTTATCTTTTCCTCCTCGACGATAAGAGAGAGGGAAATACCGGCTGATACGATATCTGTTGTATCGTTCTTCTCCAGAATATATTCCTGACTCCCGTAATGAGCCGTGAGACTCTCCCCGTCTTCGTTGACAGTGAAGCTCAGACCTTCATGCTCCATTTCGGCGGTGTAGACCCACTCCTTACTGCTTTCGGCCTTCTGAGGTGTCTTTATGTCACAGGAGGCGACAACGACAAGCGTCAGAACAAGAAATGCGATGATGAGTATCATTTCCATCAGGTAATGACGTCTGTCACATCTTTCGAGCGCGCTCGTTCTCTCTTCAAGTCTTGCCAGACTGAAGTCTTTCTTTTCTTCATTTTCCATATCTTTTTCTCCTATCGCCTCGATGGTAATGCACTATAGATCTAAGCGGCAGTTAGCACAGGAGAAATAATGGTGTATGTAGAAGAGCCGGAAAAGGGAAGGACAAGATAAAACTACCGGAATGCAATTTCTTTTATTATAACGAAAACCCGTAGTCCATAGTTCTGTCATATTCCGAGAGAACGGAGAGGAGCTCCGTCCCCTCCTCAACCCCGATTATTGACAATATATGAGGGGGAAAGTATCTTTTTCTCCGGGGTTATGAGATGAAAAGAATACTGCTTTTATCAGTGCTGATGGTGCTCTTTGCATCCTCCCTTCCTGCCCTCTCTCTTCTCGGACTCAGCGGCGGCTGGGGAATGGTCAGCCTTGCTCACGAGGAGGAAGGAAAGGAAGTAAGAACGGGGGAGAGGGGCGTCAGCCTCTCCATCGACTATGACTACTTCGTCAGCGGGAATCTTGCACTCCACTGCGGCGTCGATGCCGCTCTCAGCGCAGTGACATATATCGGGGGAGAAAAGCTCTCATCCTTTCCCGGATACGTTCTGAAGGCGGGTCTCGACTACAGAAACGGAATAGTCAAAATCGGAACAGGAATACACTACAGAACTCTCAACGGAGAAGAGGGCGGAAAGAGAAGGAGCGTTAAATCCCTTCTTCTTTACCTCGACAGTTCCATCGTCCTCCTCCCTTCCCCTTCCCTTGTCATCGGCGTCGTATACGGCTGCCCGCTTTCGGCTTATCTGGTAAAAGAGGGAGAGAGCGCGAGAAAACTCGAGCTCAGAAACAGAATTCCCGACAGAGGCTCGCTCTCTGTCTACGGCGGAGTGGAGTACAGTCTCTGAGTATCATCTGAGCAAATTGAAAAATGCGTTGAAGAATCTGACGTCAACCTTCTTTGAGTTGATCACAGCCTCCTTTAATACGCCGTTCTTCTCGTCGACTAAGAGAAAGAGGCTGAAGGTTTTTCTGTTGACAGCAACCTCTGCGCTCTCTCTTCTGAGGCCGTCATTCTCCTCAGTCGAGACCTTTGTGCTGATTTCAAGCACTCCAGTCCTTCCTTCCTCGATTATCTTGCCCGTACTATCGTCTGCAATGTCGTATGTGAAGGCAATTCTGACGCCGTCAGTCACAATGGAGTAGTTATCTCTACCGCTGTACTTTCCCCCGATACTCCCCTTCACTTCCGTTATGACAAGATCTTTGTACTCCCTCCCGCTTCCAGGGGGACTGCACTTTTCATAGAGTCTTGCAACCTTCAACGGCGAGAAATCCGACGTCTTTTCAATTCTGTAGTCGACATTTCCCCCGCTCCACGTGTGAGACTGGAGAATGTCAAACATAAGATCATCGACCGCCCCCTTAACAGAGTAAGACGAGGTAAACTCGGAGTAGACCTCAAAGACCCTGTCTGTGTTGTCACACGAGATAGATGCAAAGACGACAAGAAGAAGAGATAAGACAATAAACCCTTTTTTCATAAGCTTTTCTTTTCCACTCTTATGATATTCGATAAGGGACTCTTCCGCTCTCTTATTCTTTGTCACTCTGCTCTGTCATTTTCGTCGTCTGACATCATTACTGCACATTGAGGCGCTTCTTCCTTATGATGAAATAATATGGAATCTCGAAGAGGAGCATCAGCGTCCATCCGAGTGCACATGAAAATGCTATTCCCGTTATTCCGTAGAGAGGGGCGAGAAAGAATGTGAAGAGTGTCCGCACACTCGTCTGTATGAGTGTCCCGAATGCTGTCGTTGCCATCTTCCCCATTCCTCTGTAGAAGCCCTGGAAGCCGTTTGTGAGAGCTGGAAGAATATAGAAAAAGGCCATCCACTTCAGATATCCCGCCCCGGATGATATCACATCCTGTGCATTCTCCCCGCTGACAAAGAGCGAGATGATCCGGCTTCTGAGGGTGAGTGTTATGACGGCGATGAGAGCCCAGTAGCCGACTTCAAGCATAAGGCCCCGTCTGAAGCCGTCCCTTATCCTCTCTCTTTTCCCCGCGCCCCTGTTCTGGGCCGTGAAGGTCGCTATCGAAGTGGCGATCCCCTGCTCGGGGATGCAGGCAAAGTCATCGACTCTCGTAGCGGCGTTGAAAGCGGCTATCACATTGACGCCGAGTGCGTTGACAGAGCCCTGGATAAGAACCTTGCCGACAGGCTGGATAGCCTGCTGCAGGGCCGCAGGAGCGGCATAAATGAGTATGTCCTTCAATATCGTGCCGTTAAAGCGGAAGTCCTCTCCCCTCGGAGAGAGAATCCTCTCCTTTCTCACCATGTGTAAGAGAGAAAGTGCACACGATACGGCTTCCGCTACAACAGTTGTAACGGCCGAGCATGTAATACCGAATCTGAAGATACCGAGAAAGACAAGGTCCAGTACGGCGTTGAGAACGGATGAAAATGCAAGGAAGATAAGCGGCGTCTTCGAGTCCCCTACACTCTTGAGAGAAGCGGCAAAGGCATTGTAGAGGAATGTGAAGGGAGTTCCGAGAAAGATAATCCTGAGATAGATGTTCGTGACAGCCTCTATCTCCTCTGGGCACCTGAGGGCTTTGAGGATATATGGAGAAAGCAGAAATGCGGCAGCTGTGACGACAATGGAGGAAAGCGTTCCGAAGAGAAGGAGTGTGGCGCTCGAGGCGCGGAGCCTTTTATAATCCTTTCTCCCGAAGGCCTCGCTCATCAGCACTCCAGAACCTATCGAAAGGCCGTTGATAAAGAGGATGATGAGATTCATGACAGGGCCGGCTATCCCCTCGGCGGCAAGGGCGTCACGTCCGATAAAGCGTCCTGCGATTATGGAGTCGACGGCATTGTACATAAGCTGCAGCCATGATGCGAGAAGTACAGGCAGCGCATATCTTATGAGATGCCATAGCGTCCTGCCCTCAGTCATATCTACCATAGAATGCCTCCGGGAGAATAATAGGAGTTTTTACAAGGCTTTGGAAGAGAGGGCGAAGATGCATCCGTCAATTGAGGCTGCTTTGCAATCAGAAGCTCCACTCTTTTGAGATGGCAAGTCGTTCGGCGGTAAGTTTAAGAAGAGCATATGAAATACAGAGAGGGCAGTATTCTCTGCCCTCCTTTAGAATCAGAACTTCTTTATCAACCCTTTCTCGATTCATATACGGCGGCGCCGCCGAGGAAGTACTTGCTGAGAGAGAAGAAGAGGATGAACATCGGGATGGATGCCAGGAGTGCACACGCCATAAGGGCACCCTCGTCCGTCTGCTTCTCCTCTGCGAACTTCGATATGTAGAGCGGGATCGTCTTCATCTTCTCCGCCTGTGAACATAGAAGCGGCCACAGGAGGTTATCCCACTGGTTACGGAACGAGAGAATTCCGAGTGTTGCGATAACAGGAGTCGAATTCGGAAGAACTATGTTCGAATAAATCCTGAATTCATTGAGACCGTCGACTCTTGCCGCATCAAGGTATTCCGATGGAAATGTTATGAGGTACTGTCTCATCTGGAAGACGCCGAATGCGCTTACAAGGAACGGGATTATGAGACCCGGTATCGTATTGATGAGCTTGAGCTTCGAAGCAACGAGATAGAGAGGAATCATGATGGCCTCGAACGGGATCATCATCGTACTCATTATGGCCATGAAGACGGCAGTCTTGCCCTTGAAGTTGAACTTTGCAAGTCCATAGCCTGCAAGGGAGGAAAGAATGACAGTCGTGACGGCGCATGTGACGGCGACGATGAGCGAATTGAAGAGGTTCGTGAAGAAGATATACTCTCCGTGGTTACCTGCAATCGCCTTCTTGAAGTTCGTGAAGAAGGTCCTGTCCTCAGTCGTGAAATACTTGCTGCTCGGTATCCAGGAGTAAGGCATGCTCATGATCTGCTTGGCATCCATGAATGCTGCTGTGACCATGAAGACGAGAGGCATGAGAGTGAAGATGAGCACGGCGATGAGGACGATGTATGTCATTACCTCTGCCACAGTAACCCTGCCGACGAATTTGTTGTTGTTCATACCGCCCTCCTCAATACTCTGTATCGTCACCGCTCTTCTGTGCGGCGAACTGGAAATAGGTGAAGACAAGCATGATGACAAAGAGGATGATCGACATCGCACTCGAGCGTCCGAGTCTTCTGTTGACGACACCTGTGTAATAGATGTTCATCGTGATGACGTCGATGGGTTCCCTAGCCGTTCCCCCCTGCACGAACATGTACTGGGTGCTGAAGGTCTTGAGACACTGCAGCATCGCCATGATCGACACAAGCATGATAGTCGGCTTCAGAAGAGGAAGCGTTATGCGCCAGAAGGTGTGCCATCTGGAGGAGCCGTCGACTATGGCGGCCTCATATAGAGTCGGCGGGATGCTCGCTAGTCCCGTGATGAATAGGATCGTGAAGTAACCGATGTACTTCCAGAAATAGACTATCATCGTAGAGATGCGGAGCATGCTGTCGCTTGTCAGCCACTGGTAGTCCTTACCCGATGTATGCATCACCCAGTTCGAGACCTGGTTGAAGAGTCCCGTGGGCTGTAAGAGGATCATCCAGATGGTTGCGGCGACGACTGACGAGAGTACCGCAGGTGTATAGTAAGCAAGCTCGATCATCTTGGACTGACCGGGTTTGCGCAGCTGCATGATAAGCACGGCAAGGATGAGGGAGACGACGACCATCGGAATGAATGTGCCGATAGTGAAGATCCCTGTGGCCTTCAGTGAATTGAAGAGCGAAAAGCCGCCGTTCGACTGAGTGAAGAGATATTTGTAGTTTTCGATTCCCACAAAGTCCCATGTGCGTCTGAGGGCATCACGGTTAGTCAGACTCGTGATGAATGCGCTGATAATCGGATAAAAGCTGAAGACGGCAAAGAAGAGGAGACAGGGAACCGTGAAGGCAAAGCCCCACCTGGCCTGTTTGCGCTCAATGCTGTATCTGATGTGTTTTTTCATTGTTCATTTCCATAGAGCGGGCCTCTGCGGCCCGCTTGTTGTTGTTATACCGGGCTCAGTCAGCCAGGATTTCGAGTACTGTCTTCTGGAGAGCATCATATGCATCCGAGGCACTTGTTCCCTGGAGCATTACCTGCTTGATAGCAGAGTTGATAGCACTCTGGATTTCGGTTGCACCCTTTCCGTAGTAGACGATGTGCGAGCGTGCGAAGTCGTTCTTGAAGACTTCCGAATACGGCATCGAAGCATATGTCTCGCCTTCCATGAGAGCCTTGGTAGGCTGGATGAGACCGACCTGTGTCAGGTACTCTTCAGCATGTCCTTCCGTCAGGAGGAAGTACTTGATGAGTTCCCATGCCATCTGCTGCTCTCTCTCGCTCTTGTCTGCATTGACCATGTAGAAGTGGCCGTAGTAGCAGCCTGCAACGTTGTTGACAGCGTTCTCGAATACGGGGTAAGGAACGACCATCCATTCGCCGCTGTTGTAGAATGTCGGGTTATCGGAAAGGATTCTTGCTTCCTGATAAAGACCTGTGTTACACATTGCGATATCGCCGTTGTCCTTGTTGAAGAGCTTGCGTGCAGCTGTGAGTGTCGGATTGCCGAGGTTCTCTCCCGACGGTCCCCAGTTCTTCATGAACTCAAGAGCCTTGACCCATGCATCCTTGTTGACGCATCCTTCAGTCTCGCTGAGCGATCCGCCGAGCTGTTCGACCATCGGTACGAAGTATGTGAGCTCGTAGGAATATCTGAAGTCGAAGCCTCTGCGTGTGATGATGTCGCCGTCTCTGAGAACGATCTTGCTGGAGATCTCGACCATGTCCTCCCAGGTCCTGGGATAGTCGGTCTCGGGATCGAGTCCTGCTGCTCTGAAGACGTTCTTGTTGATGAAGATCGACCAGTTCGTCAGCTCGAGCGGAAGACCGTATACTTCGCCGTCATAGACGACAGCGTCGATCATGCCGTCCTCGTAGTTTGCGATGAGCTCTTCAGCATTCTTGAAGCCGAGGGTCTCGTAGTCTGCAACTGCGACTCTTCCTGCCTCGATATACTGGAATTCATTCTCGATGGGGAGATTGAAGAACGAAGGGCCTTCGCCGGAAGCGAAAGCTGTCTGGATGAGCTCTCTGAGCTTCTCGGCACTCTGTCTCGTTACGTTGACAGTTACATTCGGATGAAGTTCACAGAACTCCTTGATGTACTGCTCTTCAAGAGCCTGTCTTGCAGCATCTTCGTGAGTCCAGAATTCGAGAGTGATAGGGCTGTTGTCATCAGCCTTAGCTTCTTTTGCACCAGATGCGAAAACCGGTACCAGGAGAGCCAGAAGCAGCATTATTGTGATAATCGTTTTTTTCATCATTTTCCTCCAATGAAATGTGAATATGGAGAATTATCTCACACTTTGAAGCTGATATGTTACTAAAAAATCCGGTTATGTCTAATTTTCATGAAGACATAAACTTCATTTATGAAAGCCGCTGCCCTTTTTCCATCTGCGTCCCTGTCATAACGATAGATGTGAAGAAAAAGCCCTCAGGATGCCCGCACATGCGTAAAGGCCCTCATCTCCATGGCTGATCGCTAGTTGTCACATAGCCCCAAAGAGGAAACTGTAAGACAAGAGTACAGTTATTTATGCATCCTCCCGCGTGATCCGATGTGCTCATCACACCTCGTTCGTACATGAATTCATACAATGTGTCCCGGCAGGTAGGTGGTATGCGCAGTTATTGTTTTTTCATAACCCCCGCCGATCTCTGTAAGCCAGATTGTAATTTCGTTTGCAACAGGCTTTCCTTGCGGGACATAACGTTTACCGGTTCGGAGAGATTAGTCCAGAAGCAGATCAGATACGTCGATTCTAAAACCTGAGGCATTTTCGAAGCCTCCTTCTTTCGAGAACTGGAACATCAAATGCGCCGTTGAATGAATAATCTCATCAAACCTCTTTATGTCGTTCTCACTGTAGCCGTAGATATCTTCCCACTTATAGGAAGGGAGATAGCATGTAGCATGTTTGAAACCGAGCTTCTCATCAGCTGTTTCCATGTAAACTTTAACTGTATCATCATCACGATACTCAGAGTGAACAATCTCTGTTCCATCATCGAGCGTTAAAAACGGATACACCATTTTGGTCACCTCCCTATCATATGATTCACAGATATTTTATCAGATAATCTCTGATGCTAGTCAAGTTCCAGCTTCTTAAGAGACTATTTAACCTTCTAAAGTTTCTGGAATGTATCTCTTTAACTGGAATAAAACTATATCTCTTGTATCAACTCCTTAAACTGTGCTGTAGCTATAGGGTTTTATTGTTGAAATCTCGTTTTTGAGACTCCCTTTCAACTCTCTTATATCAATATCGTTCTGGAGATTAAGAAAGTACCTGCCGGGGACACCGAAATAACGGCCGAGCCTGAGCGATGTATCAGGAGTAATCTTTCTCCCGCTGTTGAGAATAGCCTGGATTCTGGACACAGGAACATGTATCTCGTGCGCAAGTTTATGGGAAGAGAGATTCATAGGAATCATGAACTCTTCTTTCAAAATTTCACCCATTGTCGGTGTTTCAATGTAGCTGTTCGTTCTCTTCTCCTCTCTAATGATAATCAACAATCTCAACAAAGTGAAAATCATTCTTCTCTTCAAGAGTAAAGCATATCCTCCACTTATCGTTTATGCGTATGCTGTACTGCCCTTTTCTGTCCCCGCTAAGAGCTTCCGGACGATTTGCTGGTGGAATGCGTAAATCATCCAGCACTCGGCATTATCAATCATTATCAGCTTTCTCAATGCGACCTTCTGGATATCATAAGGCAGCTTTCTTGAAACAATCTGATTGAAGATTTTCTCTGTCTTTTTGTCCGCGAAGCTCTTAATCAT
>CAVACS010000070.1:0-12509 GCA_963587105.1 Anaerovoracaceae bacterium
GCATTCTGTACGTCAACGGTGCGTACAGGAATCCCGAAACTCCCATAGGACGGCTTATGCAAGACTTTTCATGCGCTGATTCATCGGGTATCATAAACCCGGTACTGAAGAAACGTATTCGACAACTGAAAGAGGAAGAAGGAGGACACAGAAGCATGTGCAAACTGATGGAAGATCTGATAAATGATGTGGTGAAGGATGACAGGGTAGAGACAGCAAAGAAGCTTATAGCTCTTGGTAAACTTCCACTTGAAGACATTGCCGAGGCATATGATCTTCCTCTCTCCACTGTCGAGGAACTGGCCTCTCAGATAAAGAAGAATAAGAAAAAGAAGAAGGATCCGGCCTGAAATCTGTCAGGCAGAATCAACTACAGAGACTGACCCTGCATGGCTTTGTTGCAGCATTGCATTGGATATCAAAGAGAGGCTTCAAAACCCTGTAGAGGCCGGAGTCTGCCCTTTTCTTCTTCAACCGGTGGGTGTTCTTCAGATCTGTATTCAACTGCGAAGTTTGAGTAATACTAATGCGAGACGAGAGAAGCTGACAAAACAGCTTGTCTCCTTCCCGGTATGACAGCAAAAGGCTGACGAGAACGCCGCAGCAGAAGCAACACGTGTCTATTATGTGAACTATAACGCCGCAGTTACGGGTCAGCAATCGGAGACTATAAATCAACCGGTGCTCTTATGGACGGCTCGTGGGAATCAGGGAGCTATAAATTCAGTGTAAGACCCGCGTTCCGGGCAGACCTCTCTGATCAGTACTGAAGGCGTCCGGCAACGAGCATCCTCTCGAAGAGCTCTCGCGCCTTGTCGAGGGGAATCGAGACCAGGGGATCCATAAGGAAGGCTTCGAAGAGAAGCTCGTCGTTTTTCTCCCATATTGCGTCGAGTGCTGTCTGCTGCTCGTCAGATATCCTCCTGATGAGATTCTGAACGGAGAGCGGAGGATTCTTGGAGACAAGCGGCGTTATATTGTCGCGTCCCAGAATGGCGAGGCTCTCGACTATCCTTCCCTCTGGAAGATAGGCTGTCTGTCCCTCGTTTGGTCTGTTCATGTTTGTTTTGAGGCTGTCGCCGGCGAGGAGTGCCATCATGATATCGACACCCTCCTCTCCGCTCGGGGAGGCCTTGAGAGCCTCGTCTGTGAAGACCTTCGCCCTCTTCTCCTCTGCATTCTTCACTCTCCATGAATACGGTGTTCTCACAACACCGAGGGAATTGAGGTACTTCTCATCGGAGAGGAACCATGGGACGAACTCTGCCAGATGCCTGTCGCCTGCGGCTCCCAGGACACCGAAGCGCCTCAGAAACTCGAATGCGATAAGGTTATCTGAATCGAACCATTTTTCGTTCTTTGTTCTCTCGACTGCCGCTTCAGTGCGGTCTGAGAATGTCAGGGGATCGGAGACCTTTTTCTCAAGAAGGGGCATGAGATCATGCCCGTTCCAGGAGCATGATGTGATGAATGTAAAATGATTCACGCCTGTAATATCTACAGTAAGGTCACGCCTTTCGGGGAGCACTCCGTATTCCTTCTCGACTAGACGGCAGAGCATATCCTCAGTGTGGAATACCTCGTGGCAGCAACCGAATGCCTTGACGGCCGGGAATGCCCTGAAGAGGGCTGCTGTGCAGAGTGTCATCGGGTTCGTGTAGTTTATGACCCACGCTTCAGGACATACCTTCTCTATCGCCCGGGCAAAATCGAAGAAGAGCGGGAGCGCACGCCTTGCTCTTATGAGGCCTCCCGGGCCTGTTGTGTCGCCGACAGTCTCGAGTATGCCGTACTCCTCGGGAAGACAGAGATCTGCTTCTCTGCACTCGGTCTTTCCGGGCTCGATGGCGATGATGACAAGATCCGAGCCTTCGAGAGCTGTATAGAGATTGTCATCGGCTATATATTCAAAGCGTCCCTTCTCGCCGTTTACCGCGAGCATGCGCTCTCCTACGGCCACATTATTGAGGGCGGCCTCATGATCTATGTCATGGAGGACTACCGTCCCCTCTATATCCTTCCTCAGCGTGAGGTCCTTCATGAAATTGATGGCCCAGAGACGGCTTCCGCCTCCGATTATGCATATGCGTATCTTCCTCATCGTTACTCTCCGCCCTTTATTCTTACACCAACGGACCGTTCGGTCCATCCTTTCTTCTCACTCTTTTCTCTGAATAGACTCTCAAGCCTTCTTTGCCGAGAGCATATAGAGCGGAATCGATAACACCTGGGCACCGACGGAAACAGAGACCATCAGAGTAAGGTTGACATCATAGAGCACTCCGAGAAGCCAGCTTCCGAGGAACCAGAATACGCCGAAGGAGAATTCGAAGACGCCGTAGCCGGTGGCTCTGCTCTGCTTGGGAACCATAGTCGTGACGGCGGCCTTCAGGATGGACTCCTCCGCCCCCATCCCGATTCCCCAGAGAAGTATTCCGATTACAAGAACACTCTTTGAGGAGGCAAAGTAGACAAGAGGCGCAAACGGAATGGAGAGGAGTGTCGAAAAGACGAGGGCCTTCACTCCTATCCTGTCGTACATGAAGCCGAAGAAGAGTGCCGCCACGGCATCAACAGCCATTGCCGCAGAATAGAGAAGAGGCAGCGTTTGAGAGGAAACGAGTCCCGTCTTCCCGACGTGCATCACTATAAGCGAGTAGTCGATGAAGCCGAATGCGAAGAGGCTTATCGCGGAGATGTAGAGGACAAAGCTCTTCTTCATTCTGAAGGGCACATACTCCTTCTCCTCGGGCTCGAAGAGCTCCGGGGAGGGGAATCTGTGCTTTGTCACAAAGAGGAGAATGAGTGTCACAGCCCCGGGGACGGCGAGGAATGCAAAGCAGAACGAGTAGATTTCAAATTGTGTACCTTCGGTTTTGAAGAGCATCACAAGATAGAGAAACAGAGGACCGAGGAAGGCTCCGATCTGATCGAGCACTTCCTGCAGTCCGAAGCTCTTTCCTACGCCCTCCTGAGATGCCGCAAAGGACATTATCGTATCCTTGGCGGGCTTCTTGATGGCCTTGCCCGTTCTCTGAATGACAAGAAGAACGCAAGCCGCCATCCAGCCCTTCTCTCCCACGAATGCGAGTGCGGGAACTGCCGCGATATCGAGTATGTATCCCGCAACTGTCATCGGCCAGTAGAGCTTCGTCCTGTCCGTAATACGGCCGAAGACGTAGCGCATGGAGTATCCGATGAGCTCTCCAAGCCCCGAGACAAAGCCTATCGTCCCCGCACCTGCTCCGAGGAGTGCAAGATAGGCACCCCTTATGCTCGACGCGCCTTCGTGCGTCATATCTGAAAAGAGACTGACGATGCCGAAAAGGATGATGAAGAGCATAGCCGGGCTCATCCCCTTTCTCTCACATTTCATATTCCTTATTCTCCTTCACGATCTTCTCCATTGTTCTGAAGTCATTTCTTCTCTCCTCCTTGCATTTGAGGTAGAGCTTATCGAGGACGGAGGAAAAAGCTTCCGCCTCCCCGTCCTCAAGATCCTCGCAGAGCCATGAGTAGAAGAGTGTCTCGACGTGTGACTTCCCGCTCTTGAGAGCCCCGGCCTTCTCTGTGGCATAGAGAAGAAAGCTCCGGCCGTCTCCGGGATTCTTCTTCCTCACGACAAGGCCCTTCTTCTCCATGGCCGCAACCTCCCTTGCAACGGCGGCTTTGTCATAGCCGAGAGAGCGGCATATCTCCTTCTGTGTTATCCCCGGCCTTTTACGTATAAGGTGAAGAACCTCGGCCTCCCCCGGGCCGATTCCCGAACTCCTGAGAGTGCGGAATGTGAACTTCTCCACCTCCCTCGCTATCTTTGTAATCTTACGCTGTGTAATATCCATGGAAACTAGTTGTAGTATCAACTATATTTCTTGTCAATATTCTTCCCTCCAAAGGAGCGAAGAACGCAGCCGGCTTACAACCATATACAACGAAAGAAGATGAGTCGGGTACAAAGAATGCGGAGGCAGAAGGAGATGACATCCCCTTTTAACGGGATTTTTTCACATTTAGGGTAGAACTCTTTCTCTATATATGTTTCAATTGGTTGGAAATCATTAGAAGGAGTAACAGATGGAAGACGGCCATAGTGGTAACACCAGAGCTAAAAGTGCAGAAACCGAAATGCCTCCAAGTAGCAAGCCGTCTCTGTTGACGGTTACAAGGTAGGCCTTTCCCTTTCTCACTCAATCTGAATGAGGAGAGAATCATGGAAGAAGATAAGCAGATTACACAGCATCCCGATTACGTCCAGGAGCTGGTGGATATCATCAGGAGCAACATTTCCCCGATGGCACTCAAGGAGAAGCTGTCGGATTATCATGACAACGACATAGCCGAGGCGATGGAGGAACTCCCGGCGGAGGACCGCAACAAGATATACCGTATCCTCAACGCCGAAAGCCTTGCCAACATCTTCGAATACGTCGAGGATGCCGGAGAGTACCTCGGAGAGCTCAGCGTCAAGAAGAGAATCGCCGTTCTCGGCAGCATGGAGACAGACAAGGCATCGGCCTATCTCAAGAGCCTGCCCAAGGGTGAGAGGAATACGATAATCGACTTCCTCGACGACGAGACGAAGCACGATCTGGCACTTCTGGCATCCTTCGACGACGATGAGATCGGATCGAAGATGAGCACGAACTTCATCGAGATCAACAACGGCCTCACGATTAAGGAGGCGATGAAGGAGCTCATCGACCAGGCGGCTGAGAACGACAACATCCAGACGATATATGTAGTGGGAGCCAACAAGCTCTACTACGGTGCAATCGACCTAAAGGACCTCATAAGGGCGAGAGAGGGAATGACGATCGACTCCATAGTCTCCACGAGCTACCCCTACGTCTATGCCCACGAGCTCATCGACGACTGCGTCAACAAGCTCAAGGACTATGCCGAGGACTCCATCCCCGTTCTCGATTCGACGAATAAGCTCGTCGGCGTGATCACAAGCCAGGATATGATGGAACTCATCGACGACTCGATGAGAGACGACTATGCAAAGTTCGCATCTCTTGGCGAAGAGGAGGACCTCGAAGGAAGTGTCGTCTCCTCTGTCAAGAAGAGACTGCCGTGGCTTACGATACTCCTCTTTTTAGGTATCGGGGTATCTGCAGTGGTGAGTTTCTTCACCCAGATAGCGGCCCAGATAGCGATCCTCATCTCATTCCAGTCGCTCGTACTCGACATGGCAGGTAACTGCGGCACACAGTCGCTTGCCGTCACGATACGTGTACTTACAAGCGGGGATCTCTCATTCAGGGAACTGATGAAGCTTGTCTGGAAGGAGACGAGAGTGGGCTTCTTCAACGGCGTCATAATGGGCGTCATCTGCTCTCTCGTAATCGGGATCTTCATATTCCTCTTCAAAGAGCGCAACCTCGTATATGCATTCTCAATATCATGCTGCACGGGACTGGCACTCGTACTTGCCATCAGCATTTCGAACCTCATGGGCACGATAATCCCGATCATCTTCAAGAAGGCCCACATCGACCCCGCAGTAGCCTCCGGGCCGCTCATCACGACGATGAACGACCTTGCAGCCGTCATCTCCTACTACGGTCTGGCATGGCTTCTGCTCATCAATGTAATGCACATAGCAGCATGAAGAAGGGCTCTCCCCGGGGGGAGCCTTTTTCTTTGATAAAATGCAAAATAACGAACAATCGTATTAACATTTAAAAAACCCGGTTGAATAAAAAATGTTTCCGCCATTAGAATTGAATACGGAGCAATAGATGATTTACTGTGTCGAAGACGAGCCTGCTATAAGGAACATGATGCTTTACACTCTCATGGCCGCCGGCTATGAAGCAGATGGTGTCGACAGCATGAAAACACTCCTCGACAGAATCGGAAAGTGCGTACCGAGGCTCATCATTCTCGATCTCAGTCTCCCGCAGGAAGAGACAGGAAATGCGCTCTCTGCCCTGAAAGCAGATCCTGTGACAAAGAATATCCCGATAATCATGGCCCGGGGAAAAGGGATGGCGGCAGAGAGTGCCGTCACAGCAGACGATTACCTTACAAAGCCCTTCGGCATGCTGGAGATGCTCAGTCATGTAAAAGCCGTGATAAAGCGTACAGAGCCGGAACCGGAATGCAGGGTCTATAAGCTCGGTCCCCTCAGTCTCGATACATCAAGTCACAGCGTGACTGTGAACGACAAAGAGGTGAAGCTCACCATCAAGGAGTACGAGATACTCTATCTTCTTCTGCAGGAGCCGGAGAAGATCCATTCAAGATTCGAGCTGATGAAGTCCGTCTGGGGGATAAACGCCGTCGGAAAGACAAGAACCGTCGATGTCCATATCGCAACGCTGAGGATGAAGATAGGGAATGCCGCACGTTACATCGAAACAATACGCGGCGAGGGATACAGAGTGCGCCGCGAGGGGTAATCACCATACCTTTCTATTGAGAACGACCGCCCTCTTACGCTAAAATCATCCATACCGTGCAGATAAATGATGAAGATTAAAGAGTTTTTCGCAGACCTGATAAAGAAAATCAAGGAATACCTCTTTTCGTATTTCAAAGGGGTGACGGTCTACGGCCTCGTCGGACGCTCGGGAACGGGGAAGAGCTACCATGCCAAGCAGGTGGCTCTGAAATACAATATACATCTCATCATAGACGACGGACTTCTCATCAAGGGTGATAAGATAGTCACCGGACACTCCGCAAAGGAGGCACCGAACTTCATGGCTGCCGTGAAGACGGCCCTCTTCGACGACGATGAGGACAAGAACGCCATAACTACAGCACTTCTCAAGGAGAAGAACCGCAAGATCCTCATCATCGGGACAAGCGAGAAGATGGTGAACAAGATTGCTCTGCGCCTCGATCTTCCCTCTCCGGCGAAGATAATCCACATCGAGGATGTCTCGTCGGCAGACGACATCGAGACTGCAATGCACATACGATTCGTAGAAGGAAAGCATGTAATTCCGGTATCTCCGATAGAGATCACACGTTCGGCCCCGCAGATCGTCTTCGACTCCATACGCGTCACACTCTCAAGAGGCAAGCACCTGAAGAGCCAGGTGAGCGAGAAGACGATTGTAAAGCCCGAGTTCTCTAAGCCGACTAAGGAGGCTGTGAGCGAACAAACTCTGCAGCAGATGATCAAACACTCGATATCTGAATACGACTCCGTCATGAAGGTGAAGAAGGTGAAGGGAGTGAGGAACCCCGACCGCACCTACTCCATCACGATTACGATCCTTCTTCCTCCGCGTCACTACATCCCCTCCACGATATCGGATCTGCAGCAGTATGTAAGAGACTGCCTCGAGAAGTTCGGGTCAATCATGGTAAAGAGTGTTTCAATAGAAATAGAGGAATGGAGTTAGACTTCTCAATTCTGTGAAGGTGTCACGACTGTCTTTCCGCCGCATTTTCCACCTTCGGTTTCTTTCTTCCTCTGTGGCGCTTTTTCACCTTGGGATTAAGAGGCTTCGGCTTCTTCTCGGCCCTGACCTTCTTTTTCTTCCGGCTCTTTATTCCGTTGAATTCAAGAACGAGGGATGATGCCTTCTCGAGGTCTGCGTTCGAGGGTGTTATGGGGCTCAGCATGACCTTTGCCTGCCGGAATACATCATGCATGAGTTCATCGTAAGGTATCTGGTGTGATGTATCGACGATGACTGATGAGCGTATCATATAGTAGAACATCTCGCTCTTAGCAACCATCTGCTCCCCCGCCGTCTTCTTCTCCATAACGATTCTGTCGAGCTCGGAAAGAGATTGTCTCATACTCGGAAGCTCGCTGTGCACCGCATAGGACGGAATGATATGCTGCAGAAGTCTGTAGTGATGAAGCTCGTGTATGATATCACTGGAGTGTCCTGATGAGAGGATCTTCACTATCTCATCGGTGAGTCTGCTTGTCGGACAGTCCTGGAGGGAAGGAGCGTTGAGACGCAGCGCAAGAGATACTCCGAATGCGAAGGAGAAGCCCGTCGTAACCTTGTACTTGACGGCCCTTATCATCCTGACGGGATCCTCGCTGAAGGAGTACGAGAGAGGAATGAGGGATCTGATCTTCTTCTTCTCGAAGTCCTTCATGCTCTCTGCAAAATCCAGGATCTCACAGGTCTTCGGATTGTAGTAGAGTGCGTTTATCGAGAAGTCACGCCGCCTTGCGTCCTGCTCTATCGTGCCGTAGATATTGTTGTTCCCGTCCTCGAAGTTCTCCTCGTCGCTGCGGAACGTCGTCACTTCGATGATCTTGCTGCCGAAGAAGAGATGGACGATACGGAAACGGCGTCCGATTATGCGGCTGTTCCAGAAGAGCTTCTGGACCTGCCGGGGAGAGAGCGATGTCCCTATATCATAATCCTTGGGGATGTTGCCGAGCAGAATATCACGGATGGAGCCGCCGACGATGTAGGCCTCGCCGCCCGCGGCCTGTATCTTCCTGACAGCCCAGAGAGCATCCCTGTCGATCATGCTGTTTCTGATGGGATGTTCCTTTGATGTGTATATTCTGCAAACGGGAACGCTTCGTCCCTTTTCATCTGTCTTGTATCTGACGAACACGAGTAACTATCTTAATTGGATTTTTCTTCATGAACAAGATACAGAAGAGACATAAGAGTTTCACATTTGCGACTCTCCCTGCTGAAAAAAGGATGAAAATCAATTACACTGAGGAGAATGGAGACAATAATGATAGAACCAGTTATCCTCAAAGGCTTCAGAGACAGCCTTCCGAAAGAAGAGATACCGAAGAAAAAGATAATGGAAACACTTGAAAAGGGCTTCCAGAGCTACGGCTTCGTGCCCATCGACACGCCGGTACTGGAGTACACGTCAGTACTCCTGGGAAAAGGCGGCGGAGAGACCGACAAGCAGGTATTCCACTTCATGGACAACGGAGGAAGGGAGGTTGCGATGCGCTTCGACCTCACAGTGCCGTTCGCACGCTTCATGGCTCTGCACTCCCCCGAGCTCGCCCTGCCCTTCAAGCGCTATCATATAAACAAGGTCTGGAGAGGCGAGAAGCCCCAGAAGGGCCGCTACAGGGAGTTCTTCCAGTGCGACTTCGACATCGTCGGCGTCGACAATACAGCATCCGACTACGAAATACTGTCGATGATGAATCATTCCTTCTCGGCACTCGGAATCGAAGGCTATACCTTCCACCTCTCGCACAGAGGGCTTTTCAACACCTTCCTCGGGGAAATCGGAGTCAGGGACGACTCTGTCGAGATTCTGAGAGCCGTCGACAAGCTGAGAAAGATCGGAGAGGAGGAAGTAAGAAGCATCCTGGAAGAGATTACAAAGAGCGGGGAGAAGGCATCCTTGATTCTCGAGTACATCACATCCGGCGAAAGCTCATCATCATTTATGGAGACTCTCGAGAAGCTTGAGAGCCTCTCGGGAGGAAGGAACGAGAGCTCGGCCAGGCTCAGGGAGATCTACGCCCTTCTTGAGGAAACGGGAATAGAGAAGCACTTTACACTCGACCCGTCGATCACACGCGGTCTCGATTACTATACTGGAATCGTCTACGAGACATTCCTCAGCAAAGCGGAGGCTATCGGGAGCGTATGCTCGGGAGGACGCTACAACAACCTTGCATCCCTCTACACGAAGGAGAACCTCCCCGGAGTCGGTTCCTCGATAGGGCTCGACCGCCTTATCGCGGCACTCGAGGAGCTCGAGAGCCCGCTGGTGAAGGAGACGGCGTCAAGTGATGTTCTCATCATCCACAGCCCCGCATTCCTTGCAGAGGCGGAAAGGACAGCATCAAAGCTGAGAAAGAACGGCGTCAGGGCAGACGTCTATCTCATAACGGATGCGAAGATGAAGAGGGTTTACGACTACCTCGACAAGACCAGCATTCCCTTCCTCCTTACTGTCGGCGAAACAACAACGCTGAGGGATCAGAGGACAAGAGAGAGTGTAACTGTTAAAGACACCAGAGAGATTATAGAGAAAATAAAAGCGTGATCGATTATACAACCCTCCCCGTATACCGGAGCCGGAATGAGATACTCTCGGCCCTCGAAAAAAGCCAGGTCATCATCGTCGAAAGCCCAACAGGAAGTGGCAAGACGACACAGATACCCCTCATTCTCAATGAAGCGGGTTATGCAGATAAGGGGATTATCGGGATAACACAGCCCAGGCGCATCGCCGCAGTGAGCGTGAGCGAATTCATCAGAAAGCAGATAGGAGACAGAGGCTCCTTCTGCGGCTATACGATGCGCTTTCATGACACGACTGACAGCACGACGAGAATCAAGATCATGACCGACGGCATAATACTGCAGGAGGTGAAGGCCGACGCCCTCCTCTCCCGCTACTCTGTCATAATGGTCGACGAGGCACACGAGAGAAGTCTCAACATAGACTTCATCCTCGGCCTTCTGAAGGAGATAATCCAGCGCCGCAGCGACCTCAAGGTCATAATATCGAGTGCGACGATAAACACATCAGTCTTCTCGCGCTTCTTCTGTGATGCCCCCATCATCTCGATATCGGGGCGCCCGTTCCCTGTCGATGTGGAGTACGCACCGATGCGTCTCGACAGGGACCATGAGGACGCCTTCTACGAGAAGATAGCCTCTCTTGTCGCCGATGCCCACAAGAGAGAGGACGGAGGGGACGTTCTCGTCTTCCTTCCCGGGGAGGCCGAGATAAAGATGTGCATCGAGAAGTTCTACTCGACTGACACAATCGACAAAGACGATTACGAGATATATCCCCTCTACGGAAGGCTGAGCAAGGAGGAGCAGGACAGGGTCTTCATACCCACTTCTCCGGGAAAGACGAAGGTCGTGGTTTCGACAAACGTTGCCGAGACGTCGCTCACAATCGACGGCATAAGGACGGTCATCGACTCGGGATGGGCGAAGACCAACTTCTACAACCAGCGGAACTTCACCTCATCCCTTATTCCGACACTGGTATCGCGCTCATCGGCGGATCAGAGGACGGGACGCGCCGGACGGACGGAAAGCGGCGTATGCTACCGCCTCTACAGTGAGGAGGACTACAGTCGCAGACGGGAATTCAACGAGGAGGAGATCCTCCACTCAGACCTGGCCGAAGTCGTACTCAGGATGTGCGAGCTCGGAATCTACAACCCGACATCCTTCCCCTTCATTACAGAGCCGAAGAAGGAGGCTCTTCTCTCCGCAATAGAGACGCTCGAATACATAGGTGCCATCAGAAGCGACCTGCACCTGACACCGATCGGCGAGATGATGATAAAGTTCCCCCTCCTTCCGAGGCTGAGCAGAGTCATAGTAGAAGCCGTGATGAACTACCCCGATGTACTTGAAAGTGTCATAACTGCAGTGGCATTCCTCTCCACGAAGACACCGTTTGTGCTGCCGCAGGGCAAGGAGTATACGGCCCGGGAAGTCCATCATGCCATGGTCGACAACGACAACGGTGACTTTGCGGCATATCTTACAATGTATAAAAGCTACACATCCATCAAGGAAGAGAAGTCGAGGGAGAAGTTCTGCACCAGTCACTTTCTCGACAAGCAGACGATGGACGAGATCGTCCACATAAAGGCACAGCTCGAGGATATCGTATCAGATATTGGAGTTCCGCTCACATCCTCACGCTTCAGCATGAAGGAGTACCTCATATGTCTTGCATCGGGTCTCAGGCAGTACATCTGCATCCGCACAGGCGGCTACTCTTACCATTCCATAACAGCGAGCGAGATATACATTCATCCCGGCTCATCCTGGTTCGACACCCGGCCCGATTTCATCCTCGCGGGCGAGATCGTCCATACAAAGAAGATGTATGCACGCTCGGTCTCCCCTCTCAGACCCGAATGGATAAAATCCATCAGCCCCGAACTTTTAAATGCCCTGATACATCCGCCTCTCAAGAAGGAGAAAGAGAAGAAGCCGAGAGCTCTGGAAAGAGAAGACCACTCGCTTGAAGCATTCAGAGTCAACAGCGGCAAAGCACACTACATCGTACCTCTCTCGAAGCTGAGGAAGGTGACAGACCGCTCCAATAAGGAGATCTTCATCTCCTCTAGAGGAATCCTTTCACGGCTTCCCATTAAGACGAAGCTTCTCGGCAGGGAATACTCCCTCGTCGACAGGAACGAGTCGATATCGAGGAAGAAGGCGAAGAGCCACTTCTCTGCATACGATGATGACAGGACGATCAAACGCTATCTGAAAGATATGCTGAAGCCTTACAAAGCCGGAAAGTATTTCGAGTACCTGTACCTCGAAGAGGACAATGATTCGTACTTCATAAACGTGACGCCGAGTATAGAGAAGGCTGTAGCATCCTCGATCTACGCCCTCTCCTCCCTCCTCGACTCACTCGATAAGGAGAGAGTCGACATAAGAAAGAAGATTTCGTCAATTCTCACCGCCTACGAGAAAGTCGCCGGAGAGAAGTAAGCACCTCCGTGACGGGTACCACTTAATCTCCGGCGGGATGGATAGAGGACATGATCAACAACCCACGGGACAAGTCCCGGGGTATGCAGCGGAAGTGAGCATACC
>CAVACS010000071.1:0-12457 GCA_963587105.1 Anaerovoracaceae bacterium
AATCAAGTAAGAAAACGAAAGGAGAAGAAGTTATGGGAATGATAAAATACGGTATGGTTGGTGGCGGCCCGGGTGCTTTTATCGGCGACGTTCATAGAAAGGCTATCGGTATGGACGCTCTTGCCTGTCTTGTAGCGGGAAGCTTCTCGAGAAATGCAGAGAAGAACGCCTCGATGGCGGAAAAACTGCATCTGGATCCGACCAGAGTTTACAAAGATTATAGGGAGATGGCTGAAAAGGAAGCAGACAGGCCGGATGGAATTCAGGTTGTTGTATGTGTAACACCGAATGTTTCCCACTACGATGTATGTAAGGCATTCCTTGAAAAAGGTATTAACGTCGTCTGTGACAAGCCTCTTACCTGCACTGTTGAACAGGCTGAGGAACTTGTGAGACTGAAGAACAAAAAGAATCTCCTGTTTGGTGTCACATACACATACACGGGGTATCCGGCAGTCAAGCAGATGAGAGAGCTCGTCAGAAAGGGTGTAATCGGCAAAATCAGATATGTTGCAGGAGAATACCCCCAGGACTGGCTTGCCAAGGATGTTGATGAGAGCAGCAGTCTTGCCCCTTGGAGAATGAATCCGGACGTTTCCGGCGTTACAAACTGTCTCGGTGATATCGGTACTCACATCGAAGCGCTTGTTGCTGAGGTCACAGGTCTCAGAATCAAGAGTGTCTGTGCAAGAATGGACAGGCTTGTTGAGGGGAGAACACTGGACGACAACGACACTGTTCTCATCGAGTATGAAGGCGGCGCCAAGGGCTGCTACTGGTCAAGTCAGATTGCATGGGGATATGACAATGCTATCAGAATCAGGATTTTCGGCGAGAAGGGAGGACTGGAATGGTTCCAGGAAGATCCTGATCACTTCATCCTGACTCCAGATAACGGGCCGAAGCAGAGATGGTCGAGAGGAAGAGACGGTTTTGCTGAATGTGCACAGAGATACTCCCGCATTCCTTCGGGACATCAGGAAGGTCTTATAGAGGCATTCGCTAACATTTACAGGGCATACTTCGAGGCACTCAGTAAGAAACTGAACGGCGAGAAGCTCACCGAAGATGACATTGATTATCCAACAGCAGAAATGGGGTTGGACGGAGTGAGATACATCCACAAGTGTGTGGAATCAAGCAGCAAAGGAGCTGTCTGGGTCAATTACTAAGAATAAAAGGTTACAAAAAGGAGATATTCAAAATGGCGAGATTAGCAACTATTTTTACAGGACAGTGGACAGATCTTCCTTTCGAGGAAGCATGTAAGGTAATCAGTGGAATCGGGTACGAAGGCGTGGAAATCGCATGCTGGGGTGACCACATGGATGTTGAAAAGGCCGCAAAGGATCCCAAGTATGTGGAGGAGAGAAAGGCAATACTTAAAAAGTATAACCTCCAGTGCTATGCTCTTGGAAACCATCTCGCTGGACAGTGTGTAGCAGATGCATTCGGAGATCCCAGACTTGCCGGCTTTGCTCCCAACAGACTTGCAGGAAATGATCAGGGCATCAGAGAATGGGGAATCCAGCAGATGAAGTATACTGCACAGGCTGCGAAAAACATGGGCGCAAAGGTTGTCACAGGCTTCATGGGCTCTCCAATCTGGAAGTATCTTTATTCTTTCCCTCAGACAACAGAAGAAATGGTCGAGGCAGGTTATCAGGAAGTTTATGATATCTGGACTCCCATCCTTGATGAGTTCGACAGATGTGGCGTTAAGTTTGCTCTTGAAGTACATCCTTCTGAAATCGCATACGACTACTACACGACAGAGAGACTTCTCAAGAAGTTCAACTATCGCCCGGCTCTTGGAATCAACTTCGATCCGAGCCACCTTCAGTGGCAGGGTATCGATCCGGCTCTCTTCTACAGAGATTTTGCAAAGCACATTTATCACATCCACATCAAAGACTGCTATGTAAAACTTGACGGCAGAAGTGGTATTCTCGGCTCTCACCTTCAGTTTGGTGATATGAGAAGAGGCTGGAACTTTGTTTCTCCGGGACACGGTGATGTGAAGTTTGAGTTCATCATCCGTGAAGCAAATGCAGCTGGATATAACGGTCCTCTTTCAGTTGAATGGGAAGATAATGGAATGGACAGAATCAACGGTGCTACAGATGCTCTTGCACTTGTGAAAAGAATAGACTTCTGTGCTTCAACAGTTGATTTCGATGGAGCAATGGCCAACGAATGAGCAGTGAGGCAATGACTGAATATGCTCTTGAAGTCAGGGGAATAACAAAAGAATTCTCCGGCGTGCGCGTTCTCGATGATGTATCCTTTGGAATTCATCCCGGTGAGGTCATGGGCCTCATCGGGGAGAACGGAGCGGGCAAGAGCACGCTCATCAAAATTATCTGCGGAATATACCAGCCGACTGCAGGTAAGATTCTCATCGAAGGAAAAGAGGTCGATGTAAAGGATCCTATTATTGGTAAATCCCTTGGGATAGGGATCGTTCCTCAGGAATTCAACCTGATCAATCATCTCTCGGTATTCGAAAACATCTTCCTTGGCAACGAAATCCACAAAAAGGGAAGTCCTCTTCTTGACAAAACCGAGATGAGGAGGCGTTCATCCGAACAGATGAAGGCTCTCGATATGGAAGTCGATGTGAACAGTCTCATCAGTGATCTGAGCGTTGCTGAAAAGCAGATGGTGGAAATTTCAAAGGCGATGATGCTTGATTCGAGAATACTTATTCTTGATGAACCCACTACAACTCTGACCAGCAGAGAAGTTGATGTTCTTTTCAACCTCATGAGGAAACTGAAGGAACATAAAGTTACAATGATTTTCGTAAGCCATAAACTTAACGAGATCAAAACAATCTGCGACAGGGTGACAGTCCTGAGAGATGGCAAACTGATAGCGGTCGAGGATGTGAACGACGTTGATGAGACAGACATTGCCCGTCAGATGATAGGAAGAACCTTCAACAAGGTCTTTCCGCCGAAAATCGAGCGAGATGATTCGGAGATTGTTCTCAGCGTCAATAACCTTAATGTTCCCGGACTGGTCAAGGATGTCTCTTTCAATCTCAGAAGGGGAGAAATACTCGGCTTTGCAGGTCTTGTCGGCGCCGGAAGAACAGAGACAATGGAAGCTGTCATGGGTCTCAGACAAAGGACCGGGGGTACTATCGAAGTCAAAGGCAAACCCGTGAATATAAGATGCTGTAAGGATGCCGTAAAGCAGAAGATGGGCTATATAAGTGAGGATAGAAAAGAGAAGGGTATCGTTCAGATTTTTGATATTCCGAAGAATATGAGCCTCATTTCCATGGACAGTAAGTATCGAAAAGGCGTACTGATAAATCACAGGGCGGAAGATAAAGCGGCGGATGAATATGTGAAGAAATTCAACATTGTCGCTGCCTCTACAAAGAATGAACTAAGGTTCTTCAGTGGTGGTAACCAGCAAAAGGTTTATCTTTCAAGATGGATGGATACGGATCCTGACATTCTGATTCTTGACGAACCTACAAGGGGAATCGATGTAAATGCGAAGCAGGAGATATATCAGTTTATTCATCACCTGGCGGAGCAGAACATAAGCTGTATTGTCGTTTCATCCGAAATGGAGGAGATTCTCGGACTCTGCAGCAGAGTTTATGTGATGAGAGAGGGGAGAATAACAAATTGCCTTTCAGGAAAAGACATCAACGAAGAGGAAATCATGTTCAATGCTACAGGATTGAGAGGTAAAGGAGCAAATTAATGGAAAAGGTCAAAGCATTCTTCAAAAATTTCAAACTGTCTGAACATGCAATCGGACTTGCCTTTATAGTCTTGTTCGTCCTTTCGACGATAATGGGTTGGCCGAACTTCCTGAAATTCAGGAACATCACCAACATTATGAGACAGATTTCGTACACGGGGGTCATCGCTCTTGGAATGACACTCGTCATCATCTCCGGGGGTATTGATCTGTCAGTCGGATCTATGTGCTGTTTTGTCGGGGGAATTACGATTTACTCCATCAACGCATATTCCGGAAACCCTGTTGTCGGAATTCTGATTGGTATTCTGGTAGCTCTCCTTTCCGGAACTGTCTGCGGTTTTGTTAACGGAATACTGATTACACAGTTCAATCTTGCTCCGTTCATTATAACACTGGGTACGATGAATATCTTCAGGAGTCTCATTCAGTATATGACGAAAGGGGCGAACATCCTGAGTACAAACAGTCTCTGGGGTACTCTCGGTACCGGATATTTCCTCAGCATTCCTGTTCCGGTATGGTTGTTCCTTTTCATGGCGGTAGTTCTGAATACCTACCTCAATCACACGAGCGTCGGACGTCACACATGTGCGGTAGGTTCAAACGAACAGGTAGCAAAATATTCTGCAATAAAGACAAAGCTCGTCAAACTTCTCCCATATATGATTACGGGTTTTACAGTCGGTATTACGGCAATCATGTGGACAAGCCGTCTAAACTGTATCAACCCTGCCGATTGTTCGAACTATGAGATGGATGCAATAGCGGCAGTAGTCATCGGCGGAACATTGATGAGCGGAGGAAAGGGAAGCATCGTCGGAACCGTAATGGGGGCGATGATGATTGGTATGATTAACAATATGCTTACTCTTTCCGGAGTAAGTGCTTATCTGCAGCCTGCAGTTAAGGGATTAGTTATTATTATTGCTGTGCTCTTACAGCGCAGTAAGAATTGAAGGATCGGTTTTCATTAAGGAGGAAAAAAATGAAAAAAGGTTTGATTATCATGCTCTGCCTTCTGGCAGTAGCCGGCTTCGCTTTTGCTAGCGGTGCATCAGAATCGTCAAAGGTCAAAATTGGTATCGCAGTACCTACAGCTGACCACGGCTGGACCGGTGGTGTAGGCTGGTGGGCAGATAAGGCTGTCGAAGAACTTCAGCCTCAGTACAGCAATATCGAGTTCAAGGTTGAACATGCTGCAAACACGACAGAACAGGTCAAGCAGGTTGAAGACCTTCTTACCTGGGGAATGAATTATCTTGTTATTCTTCCTCACGAAGGTGCTGCTATGTACACAACTGTTAAGGCAGCTTCTGACTCCGGTGTTAAGTGTGTCATCGTCGATAGAGGTTTCGACTCGACACAGGCTGACTTCGGTTATGTCTATCTTGCTGGAGACAACCCCGGACTCGGAGAACTCTCAGGAAAGTTCATCGCTCAGTATATGAAGGAAAACGGACTGACAACTTATGTTGCAATGGGTGGTATGGCAACTCCTATTGATACTCAGAGAATGCAGGCATTCTTCGATGAGATGGAAAAGGAACCTACACTTGTCAACCTCGAAGGCGGAAGAAACTATCAGTTCACAAACTGGGATAGCCAGAAGGGCCTTGAGGTCATGGAAAACCTTCTCCAGAAGTATCCTTCAATTGATGCAGTTTTCTGCCAGGATGACGATGTCCTTACAGGTGTTCTCGCAGCTATCAACGAAGCAAAGAGAACAGATATCAAGGTCGCAATCGGTGGTGCTGGTTCAAAGGTCGCTTTCAAGAAGATCATCGACAATGATCCTCTCGTAAAGGCTACTGTCACATATCCGCCACGCATGATCTACGATGCAATAAAGCTTGCTATTGAGTATGTCAACGGAAAGACATTCCCGACAACAAAGAGTGAAACGGTTGTCCTTCCTGCAGAACTTGTCACAGCAGCTAATGCAAAGGACTACTACGTAGCTGATTCTGCTTATTGATTGCAAAATGATTTCCTTGCCCGGTCTTCGGGCAAGGCTTCCATACAAGATTCAGATATTGCTGGATCTTATGTGAAAGAAGAAAGACTACAAGGAGGCATCTTATGTCAGATTATTTCATTGGGAACGAAGAGTATTTCAAAGGAATAAAGAAAATCCGGTTCGAAGGCAAGGGTACGGACAACCCGCTTGCCTTCAGGTATTATAATCCGGAGAGGATTATCGCCGGAAAGAAGATGAAGGACCACCTCAGATTCGCCATTGCCTACTGGCACAGCTTCTGTGCTGACGGCACGGATATGTTCGGAAAACCCACACTTGTTTTCCCATGGTCTGACAACCATCCGCTTGTAGAAGCGGAAAAGAAGGCCGATGCGGCATTCGAGTTCATCACGAAGATCGGCGCTCCCTACTACTGCTTCCATGATGTAGATATCGTGGCGGAGGACAACGATCCGGTGAAGTATGTGGAGAACTACCATAAAACTGCCGCTCTTCTGAAGGAGAGACAGGATAAAACGGGAGTGAAGCTCCTCTGGAACACTGCAAACGTATTCTCCAATCCCCGTTACATGAACGGAGCAGCATCAAATCCCGACTTCGATGTCGTCGCACGTGCCTCACTCCAGGTGAAGACCTCTCTGGACGTGAACGTGATCCTCGGAGGCGAGAACTATGTATTCTGGGGTGGCAGGGAAGGCTACATGACACTTCTCAATACAGATATGAAGAGGGAGAAGGACCATATCGGGGAGTTCTTCAGATTGGCGCGTGACTACGGCCGCAGCATCGGCTTCAACGGAACGTTCCTCATCGAGCCCAAGCCTATGGAGCCCATGAAACACCAGTATGACTACGATGCCGAGACGGCGATCGCATTCATAAGGGCACAGGGACTTGAGAAGGATTTCAAGTGCAACATAGAGGCAAATCATGCAACTCTTGCAGGCCATACCTTTGCTCACGATCTCCAGGTATGTGCAGATAACGGCATGCTCGGCAGCGTCGATGCCAACCAGGGTGATCAGTTCAACGGCTGGGATACCGATGAGTTCCCGTCGAACGTCTACGACACAGCCCTCGCAATGGCTGTCATATTGAGAGACGGCGGCCTCAGGGGAGGCTTGAACTTCGATGCCAAGAGAAGAAGAAACTCGACAGACATGGAAGATCTCTTTATTGCCCATATCGGAGGAATGGATGCATTCGCCCTCGGTCTCATCGTCGCCGACAGGATGATCAGTGACGGCAGATTCGACGCCTTCATCAAGGGCCGCTACAGCTCGTTCGACAGCGGCATGGGAAAGAGATTCGAACTCGGAGAGCTCGACCTTGTCTCTCTTGCAGAGTACGGATTAAAGGTCAATCCTCCTCTCAGAAGCGGTAAGCAGGAATACCTCAATAATCTTCTTAACTCATATCTATTCGGTTGAATGCGATGATAACATGCGGAATTGACAACGGCACACAGAGTACGAAAGTTATGGTTTATGACAGCACCGGGGAAAAGGTGCTGTCTCTGACTCAGTCGAAACACCAGCTTATTACACGAGACGACGGCACGAGAGAGCAGCTTGCATCATGGTGGATTGAAGCCCTCATTGACTGCTTTTCCCGTATTCCCGGTGATATAAGAGAAAGAATCGAGGCTGTAGGGGTTTCGGGTCAGCAGCACGGCTTCGTTCCCGTCGACGGGGACGGGGAGGTACTCTGTCCTGTAAAGCTCTGGTGTGACACATCAACAGAGAAGGAGTGTGACGAGCTCAATAGCTCTCTCGGCGGCAGGAGTTCTTTAATCGAAAAGACCGGCAATGAGATCAAGGCCGGCTATACGGCACCGAAGGTCCTGTGGCTGAGGAAGAACCATCGTGACCTCTATGACAGGATGAGATGGATCATGCTCCCCCACGACTGGATCAATTTCGTTCTGACGGGAGAGCCTGCTATGGAATACGGCGATGCTTCCGGAACGGGATTTCTGAATGTAAGGACAAGAGAGTGGTCGGATGAGGTGCTCTCTGCCATAGACGGAGAAAGGAACCTTAAAGAGTGCCTGCCCCCGCTCTATGAGAGCGGTGCTGTCGTCGGGAGAGTCAGTGAAAAAGCATCCCGCCTCTTCGGCATTCCTTCCGGTATTCCTGTAAGCACCGGCGGCGGTGACAACATGATGGGCGCCATAGGAACAGGTGCAGTCTCATACGGGGATATGACAATAAGCATGGGAACGAGTGGCACACTCTACGGCGCATCCGCTGCTCCCGTAATAGACAGGAAGGGGAGGCTTGCATCATTCTGTTCATCAACCGGGCTCTGGCTTCCTCTCCTCTGCACGATGAACTGCACTGTCTCATCGGAGGTGACGAGAGCTCTCTTCGGTAGAGATATAACCTCATTCAACGAGATGGCGGCAAAGGCGAGGCCCGGAAGCGAAGGGGTTATCATGCTGCCGTATTTCAACGGCGAGAGAACTCCCGACTACCCCGGGGGCAGCGGATGTCTCTTCGGCCTCACGCCGGCGAACATGAAGGAGGAGAATATATCGCGCTCGGCAATGGAGGCTTCCGTGTTCGCCATCCGTTACGGGCTTGACGCATTTCTCGAACTCGGCTTCACGCCGGAAAACGTCACCCTCATCGGCGGCGGGGCGAAGAGCGCGCTCTGGAGAGAGATGGTTGCAGACGTGACGGGGCTTACTGTCAGGATACCACGTAATCCTGAATCGGCGGCATTCGGAGCTGCTCTTCAGGCTCTCTATGTCCTCGAGAAGGAGAAGGGCAGTGCTAAAACCATCAGTGATATAACATCACGCCACGTGAAGATGGACGAAGGAAAAACATGCCATCCGTCTTCAAAGGCTCATGAGGAGTATATGAAGGTGTACGGGAAATGGCTGGAGTATGTGAATGCAGTCGCTCCGCTCTTCTCATAGTTACGAGTTTCCGGATAAAATCGTTACGCCCTGTGAAAGATGATGCTTAAGGCCACAAATTGAAGAGCCGCATCGGAAATAGCCCCGGCCCTCATCTACAGAACATTCTTCCTTTTGTATTCCCTTGGGGATATTCCTGTCATCTTCTTGAATTGATGGGAGAAGGTGTAGGAATCCTGGTAGCCGAGCTGACCGACTATCTCCTTCGGGGTAAGGCCCATTGACAACAGCTGCTTCGAGCGCGATATCTTTGCCCGGATTCTGTACTGTGATGGTGATATTCCGTAAGCCTGGGTAAATTCCTTTCTGAATGTATTGTACGCGAGTCCCAGCTCGGATGCTATCTGAGGAAGACTCATTCTGTATTCTTTCTCCAGAAGGTATTTTGCCCTCTTCAAGAGTGTCTGCCGCCCCATCGTCAAATACGGGGAGAGAAAGGAGAGCATATACTTCTCCACAGCAGGCATAAGAGAAAAGAAATCGGAATTGTCTGAATTCTTAATCTCTTCGAAGAGGGAAAGAAACTCACCCAGTCTCTCCTCTCCGTAGTCTGCATAAAAGACTGAGGGAATATCATCAAGTCCGGGATATATCTTCTCGAATATGTTTATGAGATCTCTCGGAATCGAGAGATAGCATCTTCTATGATGACAGAAGGGATAAAGCGTCAGTGTATAATCGAGTCTGGGGTGGCGGAAGATGATACTCCCGTCAGATATCCTGTATTTCTTTCCGTTTGCCTCAAGTTCTCCCTCTCCTGTTATCACCCAGGTAAGAAGTATCCCTTCTCCCATCTTGGCTGTCCTGTGTATGCTCTCCGTATTACTTGAAATACCTATGAAGAGCGCCCCGTCGAGCGTTGAAGTATACATCGTTTTATACTTATCTATCCAATTATAGTCTGCCATATATCAATTTTGACATCTTTTTCTAAAAAGACAACATTTATTTATGAATACACCACCATTAAACTGTAGTCAGAATAAGAATCAGAGTTTTAAGTATGGTTGAATATAAAGACGTATTAGATAATGAATTATTAATTCCTACATCATCTTTTACCGAGAAAGGTGGATGGATATTAGATAATGAGTTCATTCTCACCATTGGTGCCTCGTACCTTCTGGCACATGGTCTGGGAAATCCTGTTGAAAATGCAAAAAAAACAATTCATGTGAAGAAAAGCGGACTCTACAGCGTTCAGGTCTATACATATAACTGGTGTTCTCCCTGGCACTGTGATATCTTCCCGGGTCTCTTCAGAGTAAAGATAGGAGAAAGCATGAGCCCGGAAGTCGGGAAAGGTCCCGCCTGGGGCTGGGAAGAGTGCGGAGAGATGTACTTTGAAGAGGGGGAGAATACAATCGAGCTTGTCGACTCCACAGGCTTCGAAGGCAGGTGCAGCTATATCTTCATATCGAAGGAGAAGAAGAGTCTGCCTTCGGGTAAGGAAGGAATCTGGAAGCTCTACTATGATATGATCCTCAAAGAGAAAAGGCAGAAGACATTGAACTATGACCTTGTTGTTGCTGGTGGTGGTTTTGCCGGCATGTGTGCAGCCGTTGCAGCTTCACGCTCGGGACTCAGGACTGCCCTTGTACAGGACAGACCTGTTGTCGGAGGAAACAACTCAAGTGAAATCAGAGTCTGGCTTGGAGGCGGCACCAACTATTCTCCCTACGGGGGGATCGGTAATATCGTAGGAGAGTTCGAGCAGGAGAAAATCGGACACTACGGAGCTGTCAACCAGGCGTCACTCTATGAGGACGAGAAGAAACTCGGAGTATTGAAAAATGAAGAGAATCTGACTCTCTTCTTATCATCAAGCATGGTGGATACTGCTGTAGAAGACAATACAATCAAGAGCATTACCGTACTCGATATCGAGCACGATGAACTGAAAGAGCTCTCGGCTCCGCTCTTTGTGGATGCTACAGGAGATGGACATCTTGGTGCCCTTGCGGGAGCCGATTACGAAGTCACCACCAACGGCCATATGGGGGCGAGCAATCTCTGGCACATCGAGAAGACGGGAAGAAACGTCCCCTTTCCGCGTTGTCCATGGGCGATAGATCTCTCCTCATCACGCTTTCCGGGGCGTGGTGACACCTATGATATCTACGGCAAGCAGAGGGAATTCTCCCTCGGCTGCTGGTTCTGGGAAAGCGGCATGACGGAAGATCCTATCAAGGACGCAGAAAGAATAAGAGATATTAACTTCCGGGCTATGTACGGCGCATGGGATACACTGAGGAACGTCGACGGCGACTATGAGGGATATGAACTTACATGGTGCTCCCCGATTGCCGGTAAAAGGGAATCGAGAAGACTCCTTGGTGATATCGTAATGACGAAGGCTGACTTCAAATATACCTTTCCCGACGGGTGTGTCGCCACGACATGGAACTTCGATGTCCATTACCCTGACAAGGCTTTCTATGAAGCATTCAAGGAAGGGGATGCATTCCTCACGATGGACTGCAGGGAACCTGTCGAATGGCCGTACTTCCTTCCATACCGCATTCTCTACTCGAGGAATATAAAAAACATGTTCATGGCAGGAAGATGCGTAAGTACATCCCACGATGCCTCCGGCACCGTGAGGGTGATGAGGACGGGTGGCCTTATGGGAGAGGTCGTGGGCTATGCCTCTGCATTATGCAGGAAGTACAGCTGTCTTCCCCGGGATATATACAAGGAACATCTTGACGAGTTCATTACACTCTTGAAGAGTATTCCAAACAAAGAGGTTAAAAAGGCTGGTAGCACAGTCGTATAAATAATCAGGAGGAAACTATGAAAAGGATTATTGCAATGTTAGTGGCTCTTTCACTTGCACTATGCATCTTTGCAGGTGGTGCAAAAGAAGCGGAAGCTTCCAAAGGTGAAACTATCGTATGGGCCGGCTGGTCCGGAGAGGAAGAGGCATCAAAAGCTATCTTCACCGAGATGAGGACGAACTATGAGGAAGAAAGCGGCAATACAGTCAGCTGGGTCGGCTGGACCTGGGCCGATACTGCACAGCAGCTTCTTATTCGTCTCCAGGGCGGTGAACAGCTCGATATCGCCCAGACAGATATCTCGATATTCAACACTATCGCCAAGACGGGAACCCTGGCCGATCTCAACGATATCTTTGGAAAAGAGTGGCTTGAAGAGACATTCCCCTCTTCTGCTCTTGAAGTCGGAAGAATCGACGGCAAGCAGCTTGCACTTCCCTGGTCTATGGCATCCATCACCATGGTATATAACCCCGAAATCCTGAAAAGAGCAGGCTGGGATACTGTTCCCGAGACTATAGAGGAATTCGAGAAGTGCCTTGCCGACATCAAGGCCCTTGGTGAAGATATCGTTCCTTACGGCGTTTCAACCAAGGACGCCACAGCAGCGGGAGACCTCATGCCATGGCTCTGGACATTCGGATCATCTATATTCAATGAAGACGGAACAGTCAATCTCGGAGAAGAAGCTGTAGAGACTATCAAATGGTATCAGAAGCTTCTTGAGAAGGGTTATATAAAGATGGACGTCGGCAGAGGAGATGCACGCCAGCTCTTTGCCCAGGGCAAGATGGCATTCTATGATGATGCTGTAGTCGCTAAGGGGCAGGCAGTCAACAACGGCGTAAAACCGGAAGATGTCGTCAAAGTATGCTCGGCAATGAAGAGACCGGTAAAAGAGAGCGGAGACGAGAGCCAGTCCACGATGTGGGGCCACATGCTTGTCATCTTCTCCTCTTCAAATCATAAGGAAGCTGCAGGAGAATTTGCAAAGTCCCTCGTCAGCGATGATATTGCTCTCGAGTACTTTGAAAAGAATGGAAT
>CAVACS010000072.1:0-5079 GCA_963587105.1 Anaerovoracaceae bacterium
GTGTAAAGGGGTGTGCACATTTAAACGTTATGTGTTTTGATAGGTTTCCACGAACTGATGAATATTGAGGGCTGGTTTACCTTACCCTACACTTTCAAACGATAGCCTAAAAACAAGTCTTTACGCATAAAAACGATATTTTGATGTGTGTTCATACCCTCGACATTAACACGACTGTCTCGATGTGGTTTGAACCGGGGAACATATCGACAGGCTGTATTTCAAGAGCGCGGTATGGTGTGAAACGCGTAAGATATCTGAGGTCGCGTCCGAGCGTCTCGGGGTTGCACGATATGTAGACGATACCCTCGGCACCGACCTTCGCGGCTGCGGCGAGGAACTCCTCAGTCGAGCCTCTTCGCGGAGGATCGAGGAATATGAGGTCGAACTTTTCGCCTCTCCTCTTCGCCTCCTTGAGGTATTTCGATGCATCCTCATTGACGAAGACGGCATTATCTATTCCATTTCTTTCTGCATTCTTCTCTGCGTCCTTCACAGAGCGGGGATTGGATTCGACGCCGACTACGCTGGAGACTCCGTATGCGGCTGCTATAAGGGCGATGGTTCCCGTTCCCGAGTAGGCATCAAGGACCCTGTCGCCATCTCTGAGACGCGCGAGTTTCATAGCTGTTCTGTATAGCACCTCCGTCTGCTCGGGATTTGTCTGGAAGAAGCTCTTTGCACTGACTGTGAATTCGAGACCGCAGATCTCCTCCGTTATATATCCTCTGCCGTAGAGCAGAATCTCCTCGTCCTCCTCTTCGAATACCATGCTTGTATCACGACAGTTGATGATCTGGACGACGGATGTGACGAAGCTGTTCTTCTGATGGATGAGGGAGACAAGGTCGGCCTTATGCGGAAAGTCCCTCCTTGCTGTGACGAGGGCGACAAGGGCCTCGCCCGTCTTACGGCTCACCCTTATGAGGATGTGTCTCAGGTCCCCCGTCCTTCTGTCCTCGTCATACGGCAAAAGGCCGAAGCGACCTGCCGCCTGCCTGACGCTCTGCAGTACGGCGGTTGCCTTTCCGTCCTCGAGGGCGCAGGAACGCACCTCAATGAGCTTGTGACTTCCCCTGCGGTACTGTCCCGTGATGAACCTTCCGTCCCTGTCAAGGCCGCATACCGCCTGAACCTTAGTCCTGAAATGAGTGAGAGAGACGGCGGGGATGACAGGGCTGACACGGCCGAAGCGGGAGCAGTATTTCCTTACCGTCTCCTCCTTCATTGCAAGTTCCGTCTGATAGCTTGCGTTCACCCAGTCACAGCCGCCGCATTTTCCATATAGCGGACACCACCTTTTCTCTCTCATTATCTCAATCCTCCAGGGAGGCAAACTGCGAAAGATAGAGCTTGCGGTATTCCCCGTTCTCTATTCTCATCAGCTCGTCATGATTTCCCTTCTCCATTATCGTGCGGTTGCCGACGAGGAAGATCTCATCGGCGTTCCTTATCGTGGAAAGTCTGTGTGCTACGATGAACGACGTTCTGCCTTTCATCAGGACCTTCAGTCCCTCCTGGACCATCATCTCCGTCCTCGTGTCGACGTTGCTCGTCGCCTCGTCAAGTACAAGCACCTTCGGCGACGCAATAAGCGTACGTGCCAGTGCTATGAGCTGCTTCTGCCCCGATGAGAGGGAGGCATCCTTTACCAGTGTGTCGTAACCCTGAGGAAGAGACTCGATGAGAGATGTGAGATTGAGCTCGGCTATACGCGCCTTCATCTCCTCATCGTCAACTTCCTTTCCGTAAAGCAGGTTCTCCCTTATCGTGCCGCTGAAGAGAACCGAGTCCTGGGGCATGACGGCAACTGTCTTTCTGAGGCTCTCGAATGTCGCCTTTTTTATATCACAGCCGTCTATGAGGACAGAGCCTTTCACAGGGTCGTAGAAGCGGGCAAGGAGGTTGATTATTGTCGTCTTTCCCGCTCCCGTGGGGCCCACGAGGGCGATTGTCTCTCCGCCCTTTGTGGAGAAGGAGAGATCCTCGATGACATTCGTCTCCTCCTCGTCAGGATACGAGAACGTCACATCTCTGAATTCCACATCGCCTCTTTCTGCCTCAAGTTCGACGGCATTCCCGTCTTCGAGAATGTCGCTCTTCTCGTCCATCATCTCGAAGACCCTCGCTGCGGAAGTCATGTTGTTGATGATGGTGTTGTAAAGGGAGGCAAGACTTCTGATCGGCTGCCAGAAGTAGCCGATATAAGTGATGAAGGCAAGGATCTCCCCGACCGTACACTCCCCTTCGGGAAGCCAGTAGACTGCACAGAGAAGCATGAAGACGTAGCCGAGGGCCTGGCTCGCGTTGATAATGATGCCGAAGCTGTCGGAACGCTTTATGGCCTTCACCCAGCTCGAGTAACACTCATCAAGGAGTCTCGAGCACTCCTTCTCTGTCTCCTTCTCCGCTCCGAACGACTGTATCGCACGGATTCCCGAGTAGTCCTCGTGTACGAAGGACGAGAAGTTGCTCTCCTTCTTTCTGTATGTCTCCCAGTTATGATAGCCCTTTATGACTATGAGATACGAACTTGTCACCAGGAACGGGATGATTATGAAGGACGAGAGGGCAAGAAGGGGGTTCATCACCACCATTACCGCCATTACCGATATGAGAAAGACGAGAGATGGTATGAGTGAGGTTGTAAGGCTTTTGGTTATCTCCTTGAGCTTGTCCGAGTCGTTGATGACACGTGTGATGATCCTTCCCGAGGGACGTGAATCAAAGAAGCCGAGAGGCAGCGAAAGTATGTTGCGGTACGTCTCGGTGCGGGCTCTGTAGACTATGTCGTTGGCCATCCGGGATGTCATGCTGTCACGCAGGATGACCGTCACTCCCCAGAAGACCGAGAGAACGACGGCGGCTGTGACTGTCCTCACAAGGCCGTTCATATCCCCCGATGCTATATTCACATCGACGGCCTTCTCGGTGAAGATGGGAACAAGTGTCTTGCTGAAGGCTCCTAGAACGGCAAGTATTGAAATGAAAAACACCTTTCCCCTGTAGCCGGAGCAGTACTCGAGAATACGGCGGATGGTCTCCATCTTTCCGACATTTGCGTTATTTTCATCTTTCCTGTAATTCTGTCTCATGCCTTCTCTCCTTCCTCGGGGTACTGCGAGATATATGTCTCCCAGTAGAGCCCCTTCTTCCTGAGAAGTTCTTCATGCTTTCCGCGCTCCATGACACGGCCGCCCTCGAGGACGATTATCTCATCCGCGCTCTTCACGGCAGATATCCTGTGCGCCGTGATGAGGAGGCTCCTCGAGCCTTCCCTTCTTATGGTGCGCTCGATCTCCCTCTCCGTCTCCATGTCCAGTGCCGATGTGGCGTCGTCGAGAATGAGAAGCTGGTTGTTTCTCATGAAGGCACGGGCTATGCTGAGCCTCTGCTTCTGACCTCCGCTGAGTCCCACTCCGCGTTCTCCTATTACGGTATCCCAGCCCTTCTCGAGCTTTTCGATGAAGGATGCAGCCTCCGCACTCTCTGCCGCCCTTTTCACCTCTTCCTCGTCGTAGCTCTCCCTTCTTCCGAGTGCGATGTTATTCTTCACGGTATCTGAAAAGAGGAATACATCCTGCGTCACGATCGATGAAAAGCCGCGCGAGGAGGAGAGCGTCATATCTCTCATATCGACGCCGTTGATCGTGATCCTGCCCTCGGTCGGATCGATAAAGCGCACGGCAAGAGATGTCACGAGACTCTTACCCGAGCCCGATGCTCCCATGACGGCGACAGTCTTTCCCGGCTCTATCGTGAATGACACATTATCCAGCAGCGTCTTCCCGCCCGAGCTGAACGAGACATGCTCGAAGGCCATCGTACCCTTATTCGAAGCGATGGTCTTCTCCCCGTCGGAGATCTTAGGCTCTGTTTCAAGAATCGCCCTGACCTTGCGCCATCCCGCACGTGCTGATGATATCTCGATGAAGAGCCAGCCCGCCTCCATCATCGGCCAGCTGAGCTCGTTTGTGTACTGGATCGCCGCAGTAAGCTCTCCGAGCGTCATGCGTCCCCCTATCACCTCGATACCCCCGATGAGAATCGTGAGCGGCACCATCATCAGCGCAATCACGCTCTCGGGCGTGCACCAGTGCACCCAGAGACAGTCAAATGAACGGGAGAGGCTGCGAAAGAGCCCCGCCTCCCTCCGAAAGCGCGCATTCTCCTTCTCCTCGCATCCGAACGACTTGACAGTCCTTATGCCCATGATCGCCTCCGATGCAGAAGTGTTGAGGTCGGCTCTCTTGTCAGAGAGTCTGTCCGAGAGCTTATCTCCCTTCTTCTCGCTCCTGAATGCCAGGAATGCGATTACAGGAAGAGAGACAAGAGGCACTACGGCCGAGCGCGGAGAGACTCTCACAAGTGCCAGAAACTGCGTCAGGACGAGTGCGACGAGTTCGAGAAGAAAGAGGCCGCAGAAGCCGAACATGAAGCCGATGGACTCGGTATCTGATGTCGTACGGCTCATGATGTCGGCCGGAGTGCGCGCACTGAAGAACGATCCGTCCTTTCCCGATACCGACTTGAAGACGTCCTCCCTGAGGCTGCAGCACACCCTCCGCGATATCTTGTCGGAGGCAACCTCCTGTATGTAACCCAGAACTCCCGGCAGTGTGTAGAATAGAGCCGTGCCCAGAAGAAGAACGGGGAAGACGGAGTAATTGCGCCCTCCTATGACCTCATCCACGATTCTCGAAAGAAGCGTTGGTGCTATGACCCTCGACAAAGTCGAAAGGACGATCATCGAGAGTGCAATGATATATAATCTGATATTTTTTCTGGCATATCCCGCCAATCCTGCTTTTTTCACTTTTCCCTCCCGGAAAAGGGCCGTAAAAGGCCGTAAAAACGAATCACAAATCTCTTTACTTCGTTTCTGCTGTCAGATCAGGACAAGAACAAGAACAGAAGTAAGGCAACCTTCATTATTTCTGAGTTTTTCATTCATCTACCTTACCTCCTGTCTGTCGGGACCCCTATCTTTTAGCATAACGGGGGACGATTGGCAACAAGAGAGATGTCGAAAAGCGGCAAAACGTAATTTTTTCAAAAAAAACTGACTTTCAAATTTAT
>CAVACS010000072.1:5089-8074 GCA_963587105.1 Anaerovoracaceae bacterium
CTGACGAAACGGCCGCATACGCATTACAATGGGAAAGAAGCGGAGGCAAACCAATGAAGAAAATAATCACCATCGGACGCGAATTCGGTTCCGGAGGAAGGGAACTTGCAAGAAGACTTTCCGAAGAGCTCGGCTTTGCATACTTCGATAACGAAATAATGACCGAGATAGCAAAAAGGACGGATCTGTGCGAGCACTACATCGAAAGTGTCATCGAAAAGAGTCCGACTGCCAGCTACCCCATACACATAGCACGCTCGTTCCACCCCATCGTCACCCCACTGATGGACCAGACGAACAAGATCTGCCAGCAGCAGACGGCCATCATCAAGGAGATCGGCGAGAAGGGAGACTGCATAATCGTCGGCAGGTGCGCTGACTACATCCTCAGGGACTACGATCCTGTAAGGATCTTCGTCTATGCAGAGATGGAGGAGAAGATCAGACGATGCAGGGAGAAGGAAAAGGACGTCGAATCCCTCACCGACAGGGAGATCGAGAAGCAGATCAAGGCCATCGACAGGAACCGCAAGAGGTACTATGACTTCTACACAGGTCAGGAATGGGGAAAGAGAATCAATTACGACATTCTGATCAACACAAGCCGCATCCCGATCAAGGACATCGTCTCGGAGCTTGCAGCCCTCATACGAAGCATCAAATAAAATGAAGAAAGGGAGAATGAGACCGGCCGGCACGGCCCTCTCTTTCTGCTGCCATTTCACACCATGGACGATAAGAAGAAGAGTAAAGAGAAGAAACTTGTCAGAAAGCCCAGCGCATTTCTCTACTGGGTGGTCATCGGTATCTATCACCTGATAGTAAAACTGCAGTTCAATCTCCATCACAGAGGAGTGAAACCCGAGGGCGGAGCGCTCATTCTCTCGAACCATACCTCGAACGAGGACTATAAGCTCCTTGCCTCGTCTCTCTGGCCGAAAAGGATAACCTTCGTCGGCACCTATCACTGGTTCACATTCAAGAAGCTGAACTTCTGGCTCAGGCACATGGGCGTCATTCCGAAGTATCAGTTCGCCCCCGACATGGCTTCCATGAAGATGATCCGCTACGCCGTGGACAAGAACAGAGGGCTTGTCTTCATCGCCCCGGAAGGCACGGTCTACGCGGCGGGAAAGCTCGGCTACATCTCCCCTTCCATCGCTAAGACGATAAAGGTCTTCAGAACCCCCGTCTATGCATCGAAAATCGAGGGGGCGGGACTGGGGCACGCAAAGTGGGCCCTTCACGGCCACAGAGGGCGCACCGACGTCACGACGAGCCTCATCATCACGAAGGAGGATGCGGCTGCGCTCTCCGTCGACGAAATCATGGAGAGGATAATCTCCGCCCTCAGCTACAACGACTACGAATACCAGAAGAAATATGACGTACACGTAAAGGGCAGTGACAAGCTCGAAGGTTTCGACACGATGTTCTACAAATGCCCTTCCTGCGGCAGGGAGTTCACACTCGAGTCCGCCGGCAACAGTGTCAGATGCAGATCCTGCGGCGCGGAGGCCGAACTCGATGACACATTCCACTTCACATGGAAGAACAACAGAGGAAAAGCCTTCGACAACTATATTTCCTGGTACGACTGGCAGCTTGAGGAGATGAAGGCGGAAGCGGAGAAGGACGACTTCGTTCTCGAGGAGGAAGTCGAATACGGTATCGACCGCCCCGGCGTCGACAACTACGTCAAGGTCGGACGGGGCCTCATGAGGCTCACGCACTCGGGATGGGATTACACCGGCTCGTACGAGGGGGAGGAGAGAGAGGAGCATGACGACATAGGCGACGTGTTTCTGGCAACTCTCAAGATAGGACTGCACTTCGAGCTTCCGTTCAGGAACGGACACTGCCGTGTCTACTACCCCGTAAAGAACGGAAAGACGAGCATGAAGTGGCACCTTGCCTCTCGTGCCCTGACAGAGCTGAGAGCCGAAGGAAAGATATAGCCTGATGGCAGGATTCAAGTCAATCATCAAGGACAGTCTTCTTTCTTTTCTCTTCCTTGCGGCGGCGTACTTCTTCTCATCGCGTTTCCTTCTTCTCAGGATAGACGAGCATATCTCAACAGTATTCGCATTCGCAGTCTTTCTCATCGCACTCCTTACATCGTCGTACGTCTACGGCGTCATATCTTCATTTGTCAGCGTCTTTCTCATAAACTGGGCCTTCACCCCGCCCTTCTACGCTTTCGACTTCATAACGACGAGCAACCTCATATCCGGTGTCGTCATGCTGATAATATCCGTCGTGACCGGCCTTATCGTATCGAGCAACAAGGAACACGAGAAAAAGGAGAGGGAGATCGAGAAGGAGAGCATGAGGGCCAATCTCCTGAGGGCCGTATCACATGATCTCAGAACCCCGCTCACCACGATAAACAGCGCATCCTCGCTCCTTCTCGAGAATGAAACACTCACCGCGAGGCAGAAGAGGGAGATGGTTGAGAGGATAAAAGATGACTCGGAATGGCTCAACAGGATGGTGGAGAACCTTCTCACCATCACCCGCATCGACAACAGGACGATGAAGATAGAGAAGACCTCCGTCATCATCGACGAGCTTGTCGACAGTACGGTGGGAAAGTTCCTCATGCGCCACCCGGAGGAGAATGTCCAGGTCAACCTTCCCGATGAGATAGTTACAGTTCCGATGGACGCCCTTCTCATCGGCCAGGTACTTCTCAATCTCCTCGAGAATGCTGCACTTCATGCACTTGGACACACAAGAATAATCCTCTCTGTCTACACCACTGCCGATAATGCCGTCTTCTCCGTCGAGGACGACGGCTGCGGAATACCGGAGGGAAAGAGGAAGAACATATTCAACGGCTATGCAGAGAGAAACAGGGAAACCGAGAGCAGATTCTCGGGAATAGGACTTGCCGTATCTTCCACGATAATAAAGGCCCATCAGGGAACAATAGAAGCTGAAAACAGAAAAGCGGGAGGTGCACGCTTCAGGTTCACCCTCCAG
>CAVACS010000072.1:8163-11994 GCA_963587105.1 Anaerovoracaceae bacterium
CTCTTCAGGTTCACCCTCCAGAGGGAGAAGGACGATGACTAACAACCGCAGCAAGATTCTCATAATCGAAGATGATGCCAATATCCGCATCATACTCAAGACGCTTCTGGAGAGTAGCGGCTACCAGGCGATAGACGCCGTAAGCTGTGGCGAGGGACTCTCTCTCTTCTTCTCCTACACACCCGACCTCGTCATACTCGACCTGGGCCTTCCCGACAGGGACGGTACGGCTTTCATAACCTCCGTCAGGAAGGACAACCTCACCCCCATCCTCGTTCTCTCGGCGCGAACTACTGACGGCGACAAGGTCGAAGCGCTGGACAGAGGGGCCAACGAC
The DNA here is from genome assembly GCA_963587105.1 of Anaerovoracaceae bacterium. Lineage (GTDB taxonomy): Bacteria > Spirochaetota > Spirochaetia > Sphaerochaetales > Sphaerochaetaceae > Ornithospirochaeta. The sequence continues at coordinate 8,501 of CAVACS010000072.1, forward strand.
TATGTCACAAAACCCTTCTCATCCCCCGAGATCCTCGCCCGCATAAGGGCCCTTCTGAGAAACAACCAGCACCGCGCGGAGAGCGGAAAGCTTCCGGGAGGGACGTTTTCATCGGGAGGTATCACGATAAACTACGACGCAAGACAGGTCTTCTACCACGGATGCGAGATAAAGCTCACCCAGACGGAGTACAATATCCTTGCATTTCTCAGCGAGAAGCCGGGGAAGATGCTGACATACATTTCGATTATCAAAGGGGTATGGGGACAGGAGGACGAAGCCGGAATCAAGAAGCTTCAGGTCAACATGGCAAACATCCGCAAGAAGTTCGGCGTCAGAATCGGCGAAAGGTGGTGCATCACCAACGAACTCGGTGTCGGCTACCGCTTCAACGACTGATTCTTTGCCGTCTCTTATCCCGATGCTGACTTATACTTAAAACCAAAAAGGAGTGAAAATGAAAGAATACTACTTGGAACCGGCAGAGAATGTAATTGCCGAAGAGAAGAGCTCGGAGGACGGGCTGACTGCAAAGGAAGCTGAAAAACGGCTTGAACAATACGGCCCCAACAAGCTCAGAGAAGAGAAGAAGCCATCCATTCTGAAGCGATTCTTCGAACAGCTGAAGGACCCGATGCTGCTCATTCTCATGGCGGCGGCTGCAGTCAGCGCCCTCACCGGAATGGCCAGCGGGGAGACACAGTGGACGGAAGTCTTCATCATTGTTGCAGTCGTACTTCTCAACGCAATACTCGGTGTCATCCAGGAGAGCAAGGCCGAAGCGGCAATCGAGGCGCTCCAGACGATGACGGCGGCGAAGTGCAAGGTCCTGAGGGACGGAAAGCACACCGTCCTGCACTCCTCGGACCTCGTTCCGGGTGATATCGTGATACTTGAAGCCGGTGATGCGGTCCCCGCTGACGGCAGGATAATCGAAAGCGCTTCTCTCAAGATCGAGGAGGCGGCCCTCACCGGAGAATCCGTTCCCGTAAACAAAATAACAGAAGAGATAGAGAAGAGCGGCGGCTCCGGCGTTCCTCTCGGAGACAGGAAGAACATGTGCTACATGGGCTCTACGGTCGTCTACGGAAGAGGAAAGGCGGTAATAACGGCAACGGGAATGGAGAGTGAGATGGGAAAGATCGCAGGTGCTCTTTCCGCTACAGTGGCTGAGGAGACTCCGCTGCAGAAGAAGCTGAACGAGCTCGGAACCATGCTCTCGAAGATGGTTCTTATCATCTGCGTCTTCATATTCGTCTTCAATCTCTTCATGGCCCGCAATGAGCTCACGACGGGCGGACACGCAGTATCTGTAATACTCAGTACATTCATGGTTGCGGTATCTCTGGCGGTTGCGGCAATTCCGGAGGGACTTGCAACAGTCGTTACTGTCGTTCTCTCAATCGGTGTGACGAAGATGAGCCGCCACAATGCCGTCATAAGAAAGCTCACGGCAGTCGAGACACTCGGGTGCACCGAGGTAATCTGCTCGGATAAGACAGGAACGCTGACACAGAACAGAATGACTGTAGTCGACTATACGGGAGACAGAGACCTCGTTGCAAAGGCTATGACACTCTGCTCAGACGCCGTTCTCAACGGAGAGGGGAAAGCCGAGGGGGAACCGACAGAATGCGCGCTTGTCAATTTCGCATTCTCCTCCGGGCTGAGAAAGGACGAGCTTGAGAAGGAGGAGCGGCGCATAGATGAAGCCCCGTTTGACTCCGGACGCAAGATGATGAGCACAGTCCACCAAAGAGGAGACGGCTTTGTACAGTACACAAAGGGAGGCCCCGATGTGGTTCTGCCCCGCTGTACATCCATTCTTGAAGACGGAAAAGTTGTTCCTCTCACTGAGGAAAAGCGGAAGAGGATCGAAGAAGACAACAGACGGATGGCCGGAAAGGCCCTCAGAGTCCTTGCCGCAGCAGAGAGGATATGGAAGGAGAAGCCGCAGAGCAACGAGGCCTCATACCTCGAGAAGGACCTCGTCTTTCTGGGCCTCTGCGGCATGATCGACCCCGTGCGTCCCGAAGTCAAGGCGGCAATCGACGAATGCAGAAGTGCAGGAATAAGACCTGTCATGATTACCGGTGACCATAAGGATACGGCAGTCGCAATAGCGAAGGAACTCGGAATAATCGAAAGCGAGGATGAGGCTGTCACAGGCGCCGAAATAGAGGGAATGTCGGACGACGAGCTTGCATCACGCATAAAGCACTACGGAGTCTACGCCCGCGTCCAGCCGGAACACAAGACGAGAATCGTAAACGCATGGAAGAAGAACGGCTCCATCACCGCAATGACGGGAGACGGTGTCAACGACGCCCCGTCAATCAAGAGTGCGGACATCGGAGTCGGAATGGGAATAACAGGCACAGACGTCACCAAGAACGTTGCGGACATGGTTCTCGCAGACGACAATTTCGCCACAATCGTCTCAGCTGTCGGTGAAGGACGCAGAATCTACGACAACATCCGCAAGGCAATCCAGTTCCTCCTGGGCTCCAACATGAGCGAGGTTCTGGGTGTATTCACATCAACGCTTCTCGGCTTCACGCTCCTCAATCCCGTCCATCTTCTCTTCATCAACCTCGTCACGGACTGCTTACCCGCCCTCGCCCTCGGTCTTGAGGAAGCTGAAGATGACACGATGAAGAGACCCCCGAGGTCCTCATCCGACGGCATCTTCGCAGGCGGACTTCTCGGAGATATCATTTACCAGGGAATACTTGTGACGGCACTGACGATAATCTCGTACATAATCGGCAATTCGCTGCAGGCGGGACACTTTGCAATGCCTCACGGAATCAGCGAACACGGAATGACGATGGCCTTCCTCACGATGAGCATGTGCGAGATCTTCCACGCATTCAACATGAGAAGTCAGAGAAAGAGCATCTTTACCCTCAGAAGTCACAACAAGGTACTATGGGGTGCAATGGCAGGCTCTCTCGTCCTGACGACGGCCGTTCTGGAAATACCGCCCGTTGCAGATGCATTCGGCTTCACACCCATCGGCCTCAAGGAGTATGTGATAGCCCTTCTCCTTGCAGTCTCGGTAATACCCATTGTCGAACTCGTGAAGTGCATCCAGCGCAGAAAGGCAAAGAAGTAAGCTTCAATCCACCGGGAAACAAACCGGTGGATTTTCTTTCTCAACATCCTTTCCCTGTGATAAAGAAGAGAGAGCCCGGGAGTAGTCAGCCTCCCCGATTAAGGGGGACATGCAAGGCGGAGAGAAGGCTCTATTATCTCCACATCCGGAAGATAATCAGAAGAGCATTAATTTGAGGCCGGGTGATGAAACAAAAAAATGCGAACGAGCAGGATCGAACTGCTGACCCCCTCCGTGTGAAGGAGGTGCTCTCCCGCTGAGCTACGTTCGCAATTACACAGAATATTATTCCCTATCGGCTTCTTTGTCTAGCTAGTAGTTTGTAACATCTAAAACTTTACATTTTTACACTTTGCCTCTATCCTTTATTAATGCA
>CAVACS010000073.1:0-11889 GCA_963587105.1 Anaerovoracaceae bacterium
CTGACTGACATTTCTCATAAGCCCGCACGGCTGACTCATTACCTCTACTACGGCAACAACCTCTGCTCCTTCCAGCGTGAGCCTTCTTGCCATTATGAGCCCGATATCACCGGAACCCAGAATGACAATTTTCCTTCCTACCATCACGTTCTGTATGTTTACGAGATTCTGTGCAACCCCTGCCGTAAGGACACCGGCAGGTCGTCCTCCCGGAGTTCTTATTGCCCCTCTGGTTCGTTCCCTGCAGCCTGTAGCAAGTACAATTGCCCCGGCCTCTATTCTCTCCAGTCCCTCTGTTGAAACAACTGTGACAATCTTCTGCCTGTTTATCTCTGTAACGATTGCTCCCGTTCTTATTTCAACATTGCCGTGCTCTGCTTCTTTTCGTGCTCTTGAAGCATATTCCGGGCCGCTGAGCTGTGTCTTGTATCTGTGGAGACCGAAGCCGTCATGGATGCATTGATTGAGAACACCGCCCGTAGTCTTCTCACGCTCTAGGAGAAGTATGTTTTCTGCTCCGTTATCGGTAGCGCCTTTTGCAGCGGCAAGACCTCCAGGTCCCCCGCCGACTATCACAACATCATATTTCTTCATCACTTGACTTCTCCCGTAAACATTCTGCTTCCTTCGTTTTTGTAGAGAATATCTTCAGCCCTCATGCCATACTCGTGAATAAGCATTCCGACTATCTTCTGAAGGCAGTAGCCTCCGCTGCAACGTCCTGTCATCGGCCATGCACGGTACTTTACTGCAGAAAGAGTTCTGACCCCGAGTGGATTTTCGATTGCCTTTCTGATTTCGTGTTTCGAGACTTCCCGGCATCTGCAGATTATCTCACCCCATTCGCTGTCTTCCTTTATTCTTTCAGCTTTTTCCTCTGATGAGAGTTCTCTTAACGGCCTCTCTCTCCTCTTCGGAGCTGTGAAAGATTCCTTTTTCCTCATCACTCTTGAGGATGGAAGAATACCTTCCGCTATCATAAGGGCGATTGGATAAGATGCAGTAAGACCGGGAGATTCGATCCCTATGAGATTAATGAATCTTCCCTTGATCTCTTCTTTTATCACAAAGTCCTGATAGCCTCCGACTCCCGGCTTAGTCTGCTTCGGTCTTATTCCCGCATACTGTCCGATTACCTGAATATTTGCAGTTGCAGGAAGAAGTTTATGTGCTTCTCTTTCAAGGACAGAGAGGATATCCCCGGTTGTAGACGGATCTTCGTTATCTATATATGTGGCACTGGGGCCGATTATTATGTTTTTGTCAGTTGTAGGAGTAAGATGGACGCCGAGTCCTCCGTCGCCCTTTCTGGGGGCAGGATAGACAGGAAGAGGAAGTACATTCTCCGGTGCAACATCAAGAATAAGATACTCACCTCTGCATGGATATATATGGTAACCGTCAATACCGAAGAGTGATGACACATCTGCGGAAGATAGGCCTGCGCTGTTAATGACTGTTTTTGCCTTCAAATCCCCTTTTGTCGTCCTGACTGTATAGTATTCACCATTGTCGGAAGCACCCGTTACTGTCGTCGAAAAGAAAAAATCAACCCCGTTCTCAAAAGCATTCTCCGCAAGTGTTATACAATAGTGGAACGGATTGATTATTGCAGTATACGGCGAATACATTCCACTCACACCGCCTGTTCCGGGAATGAGAGTTTCGAGTTCCTCTTTTTCAATAAGCCTCAGTCCCCTGCTCCCGTTTTCCTGTCCCTGTCTGTAAAGACCGTCTATTGTCTTCTCGTCTTCTTCATTGAATGAAACCAGAACTTTTCCCGTTCTGATATATTCAAAATCAAGTTCCTTCGCAAGATCTTCGAACATCGCATTACCGCGGACGCAGAGCTTCGCCATCAAGGACCCCGGCCTGTTGTTGAAGCCGGCATGGACAACGGCGGAATTGCGTCCGCTTGTCGAGGATGCAACATCCGCACTCTTCTCCACAACGGCCGTATCCAGTTCGTATTTCGAAAGCTCTCTTGCTATTGCACATCCGACAGCACCGGCTCCGATTATAAGTACATCATATATGTCCTTCATTATCCTCTCGCCCTCTTCAATATCTCATAGACGTCTTCTTCGCCGAGAACGCAGAATGATCCGATATTATACCGGCTGAAGCATCCTGCTATCTCTTCTATCTTCTTCTCATCAAGACCTTCGAAATTAGCAAGGGATGTTCTGAGACCGAGCTTTCTGTACCATTCTGTCTGCTCTTCAATGACCCACTCGACAGCTTTTTCACTGTCAAAGGGAAAATCTGCTCCCCATACAGTCGACGCAAATTGAGCCAGCCGGAGACGGCACTCCTTCTTCTCCGATACATATCTCAGCCATGAAGGTGTTATCATAGCAATCCCTTCGCCGTGAGAGAGGTCGAAACGTGCAGAAAGCTCATGTTCAATGAAATGGCAGGCCCAGTCCCCGCCTCCGCGGCCCCTGTCAAACAATGGGCTGTGCGCAAGCGTTCCTGTCCACATGATGTTCTCCCTCAAAGGAAGTGAATCAGGATGCTTCATAAGAAGAAGTCCGTTCTGAATGACGTTCCTCATCGATGCTTCAAGAAGCTTGTCTGAAAGATCATTATTGTTTTCACATGTAAAGTAACGTTCTTCCAGATGACTCAGAATATCGGCCAGCCCGCATGCAGTCTGGTATGGGGGAACAGTGATTGTATTCTCAGGGTCCAGCAGAGCAAAGACAGGAGCGGCATCTGTTGCCGTCCCTATGAGCTTTCGTCCGTCGTGAGTTATCACACAGGACTCTCCTGTCTCACTCCCGGAAGATGCTGTTGTCAGAATCACAGCGGAAGAAACTGTAGTCTTTATATCCTCGTAGGAGAGAAAGCACCTTGCCCAGAGCTCTTCTGCACTCTCACAAGCGAGGCCGAGTGCAACTGCCTTTCCTGTGTCTATAACCGAGCCTCCACCGATGGAAAGAACAAAGTCACATTTTCCTTCTCGATAAGCATCGATTCCCTTCTGTACGACATCGAGAGTCGGATTAGAAGGAACTATGTCCAGAAGAACGCGCTCAATGCCTGTCTCATCAAGTGACGAGACAACTCTTTCCAGGAGACCACAGCGCCTTGTGTGACCGCCTTTTCCGATGAGAATGAGTGGCCTCTTTACAGAGAGACTCTTAAGTATCCCTCCGATTTCCCCGGTTCTGCCCGGGCCGAAGATGATGCGCGTTTTCATGTAAAAATCAAAATCAACCATTGTGTTTCCTTTCCGGAAGATAACCCAGAGACAAAATAAGAACTACAGCTATGATCAGTGCGGAAAAACCGAAAAGCCAGGAAGGAGAGTATTTGTAGAGATTATTCACGATCTGTATTGCCACGACAGAAAAAACCGCAGAGAGTATGAACGAAAGAGAATATATTTCAGAGCCGTGCTCTTCTGTGCATTCGAGTGCAAGAAGTGCATCCGAAAGACTCTTGAGGTTCCCGTAGCTTAACCCTGTTATGAGAACGGACAGAAAAAGAAGCTCTTCGCTTGATGTGAAAATAAGAAGGAAGAGCCCTGTCAGAGAAAGAACAGAAGAAAGAATTATGCTTTTTCTGATTCCGTTCTCCCTGATACGGGGATTGATAACTATCATTGTGAAGAGAGTTGCTGCCGAATAAATGCCGCCGACGAGGGAAAGCTGAATTCCATTCATCCCACGATAGACAGCAAAGTACGGAGTAAAAAGAAGACTCGAAGTGGTGGCTATATTGTAGTAGACATAAACAAACGAATTGATGAGGAGCGCAGCAGTCACAGAAGGTTTTCTGATTATCCACTTCAGGAAGAGAAGTATATCTCTGTGCTGTGTGCTCTTTCTGCTCCCGGCAAGCATCTTCCCTGTATTTGTCTCTCTCACAAAGAAGTGCCTAACTACAGCCTGCACAGTCATGAGAATGAATGAAAGCAGAAGAAACAATCTCTCGCCGCTGACAACACCAAGCCTTGTTACGACAACTCCTGCCAGCGGCGTCAGAATTCCAGCTCCGACGCTGATAATGTTGAATGCGTTCATGGCATTCATACTGTTCCTTTCCGAAGTGTCCTCTATCATCAGAAGGTAATAGGCGGTGCTCATAATTCTGTTGAGTCCTGTAAGAATCATGCCGGACAATACAACATAGAAGTTCGTGCTCAGGAGAAAAAGAAGAGCCGGAAGAGCCGATGACAGAAAGTCAAAAAGGAGGAGAGAATTCTTCCTTCCCATCCTGTCTACAACCGAAGATGAGAAGAACGAGAAGAAAAGTGCCGACACATTCGATACTGTCATCAAGAGAGATACCTGACTCTCACTTATCCCCTTCTCCATGAGATACAGACTCAGGTAATACATGTAGAATGTATAGGGCACTATCCAGAAAGGAAGAGCCTTCATGCAGACAGCGGCATTTCTTTCAAGTTTCATTATCTATCTCCAGTGAGATATGTTTTTTGATCTCCCCGATGATTGAAGAAGGAAGGGACTTCTCTCTGTTGACCATCGAAATGAGAGATGAAGCAAGCGCAGCTATCGTATCTGTGTCGCCACCAAGGGATGATGCAAGAAAAATGGCTTTTACCGGGTCGTCTGTGTACATAAAGAGGGCAAAGACCGCTCCTGCAGTCTCATAGCTCTCAAGACCGGTCCCGAATACGCCGTATAAAAAATCGAGAAGACATTCCTCATCCCACTCTGTTATATCGAGAGTCTTCAAATACTTGATTCTCGCCTTGAGAGAAGCCGATGCGCTTATCCATGGAGCTTTTCCGATTCCTGTGTCACACCCCCTTTCGGCTTCGGAGAGGATTTCGCTCCTGTCCTTACCTTCAATTGCTGCTCTAAGGGCATATGCATAGCCGTACGCACTCTCGAATGCGACGGAGTTGTTATGAGTCGGCAGAAGTGCACAGTAAACAGCATCATCAAGGGAAGTATCAAGCATCAGGGAAGCAAAGACTGCAGATGGGACTCTCATGATGCCGCCGCATGTTGTTCCGTAGATACCCGTTACAGACGGATCTTTTCCATTCTTTATATCATTCAGAGCCCTGAGACTGCTCGGACCTATATATTTCTTTTCAACGGCGTCTGTCTCATCTATCCAGTGGATGAGCCCGTCCACGGTGTTACAGACAGTAACATTTCCATCCGTAAGATAGCGTCTCAACAGATAGAGGTTCTGCTCTGTATCATCAGTAACCTCATAAAATTTCAGATCACTGTGATTCTGACTCTTCTCCTCACAGACGAAACCGTCTATTTTCCCGATTGTCTTTTTTATATCACAGCGTGTCATGAATTCCGTCGCCTTTCCGATTGCATCGCCGGAGGCGAAGAACTCCATATATCTAGACAAGAGACGAGAGATATTCATAATCCTTCCTCAATCTCTCATCGATATTCTCGATGTAGTATTTGTACCTGGGCTCAAGTGTATAGTACCCCGAATACCCTCTCTCCCTGAGAAGAGCAAAGAGAGCCTTCCAATCAATGCTGCCCTCGCCTATCGGCAGATGCTTTGTGTTGTCGGCAAAGTCGCTGAGATGTAAATGAGCAGGAACATCAGTCAGGTTCTTTATAAAGAAGTACGGATCGACATCACCTTCAAGGCTTTCAGTTGTGTCGATGATAATCTTCATATCGGGCATATCAAGCGACTCAACATACCTGTCAAGTGTATCCGGGTATTGCCCCACTCCCTCGGGATGATTCTCCATGCAGAGTGTGACGCCGCTCTCTCCCATCTTTTCATAGAGATAGCGGATGTTGTCCCTGATGGGCTTTCCGACTTTCTCCCACATTTCTCCCTCATAAGGAGTCTCTGTGTGGATGACCATTATGTGTGTCCCCGCCTTCTTAAGAAAGACAGAAAGATTACCCACATACTCTTTGAATTCTTTCCTCATTTCGGGATTTGCGTTGTAGAGAAGTGCAAAATAAGCAAGAGGGAAATGGATGGATGACACATGCATGCCGAGCTTGTCTATGGCGTCCAGTCTTTCAAGAGAGGTATCTGCCATGCACTGCGGCATGAGTTCGATATTTCTGAAACCCGCCCTCTTCAGATGCTTAAGGCCGTCTATTGTCTCGTATGTGTACAGTGCTCCTGTACTGAATGCGTATCTATCCATTTCCATCTCCTTGTTGCCATCCCCCCATAGAGGGGAACGGCCTTTATTCATTTATTTCAGTCAATATCCTTAATGAGCTGAGCAGCTGCATTCTTGAATGACTCCTGTGGAGTCTTTGTTCCATGCTCGATGTCATCAAGAGCATACCAGAGCAGACTGTCCATGGTTCCCATTGCACCGAAGTGTGTATAAGCCCATGCATAGGAAAGCTGCTTTGTTGCGACACTGTAGAGTTCGTTGTTTTCAATTTTATCCTTGACCTCTGCCACTTCGAGAGAACTCTTTCTGATCGGAAGATATCCACTTGCAAGAGCGAATGCCGACTGGTTCTCAGTGTTAAGGACGTACTTGATGAGCTGCCATGCTGCGTCCTTCTTCCACTTATCGCCTGTCAGGATTGTTGTTGTACTTCCGCCAAGAGCAACTGCCTGCTTCTTGAAGTATGGCATCTCGATTGCCCCGAGCGTGAATGTCGTGCTTCCTTCCCATCTTGTGATTCTGTTGGATGTTGCTGCGACAAATGCAAGATTGCCGGCGAGGAACTTCTTCTCTGCATTCGAATGAGCACCGACTTCCATGACGCCGCTGTCGACAAGATACTTCCAGTACTGGGCAACCTCGAGTCCGCTTTCGTTGTCAAATGTCGGCGTGACTGTTCCGTCAATAACTTCAACAACCTTGTTGTCATTCTGATAAAGCATGCTCTTAACAAGCCACACGCTGTCGGATGTATCGAAGCCCGAGGCACCGGTTGCGGCCATGACTGTCTTCACGACTTCTACAAACTCATCCCATGTCCTGGGAGGATTCTTCTCAAGGTCAAGTCCGGCTGCGGCCACAAGGTCTTTGTTGTAGTAAACAACCTGTGTCGAGATTCCGAACGGAAGAGAAGTAATTCTACCCTCATACTTTGCATACTCGAGGATTCCTTCCTGGATATCATCAATGTCGAATTCTGCGTCAGAAGAAGCCAATTCTTCCATTGAGAAGTCCCCATCCTGTCCCGGATAGAGCTGGCTGGCAGATGTGATGACTACGTCAGGGGCGTCTCCCGCCATCTTTGCAGCACTGATCTTCGTAGCGCTGTCAGCATAGGAGCCGGAGTATGTCAGTTCGATTGCTATCTCCGGATGTGCTTTCTGGAATTCTGCGACCTGACTCTCGAAGAATGTTCCTGCAGAACCGCTGATTGAATACCATACCTTGAGGTTCACAACCTCCGGTCTTGCTTCCTCCGCCACCGCACTTTCACTCTTTCCCTGAGCGAACAGACTGCCAATTACGGTCAGCATGACTAACAGTAAAACGATTGATTTTCTCATATAAGCCTCCTTGGAGCTTTACGATTTCATTCCGGTCAGCGTTATGGACTTGACCAGCTGTTTTTCAAAAATTACGAATAATATCAACACAGGGAGGATGGACATCACAGCAGCTGCCATCATCACCTGATATTCACCTGATGATTCCTGTACGAGGTACTTCATTCCTATCGGGAGAGTCCTGTATTTTTCCTTGTTCGTTATGATCAACGGCCATGTGTAGCTCTTCCAATGTCCGAGAAAAGAGAAGAGCATTGCCGTACTGATACTTGCCGTCGAATTGGGGATGACAACCTTCGCCAATATCCGGAAATAACCGCAGCCGTCGAGCTTGGCAGAATCACAGAGATCCTTCGGAATGGAATAGAAGAACGACATGAGAAGGAAGATTGTAAAGGCTGAGAAAACCTGCGGCAGTATTATGCCTGCGTATGTATCGACACCATGCATCCTTGCAACAAGAAGATACATCGGGACAAGCGTAACTACGAGAGGTACAAACATCGTTGTGCGGATAAGCACAGTCAGGGCCTTCTTCCCTGGAAACTCGAGAAACACTATGCAGTACGCCCCGAATATGGAGATTACTATCTGCAGCAGTGTCTGCATGACCGATGTGAAAATACTGTTGAAGTAGTAGGTCCCGAACGGAATCATATCGAAGACCTGTTTGTAATTGTCCCACTTGAAGGAAGACGGAAACCACTTCGGGGGATAAGTATAAACATCGGCAGTCGTCTTGAATGACGAAAGAAACATCCAGACGAAGGGGAATATCATCAGAACAGAGCCGATGAAGAGGAGGATAAATACAGGCCAGTTGTAGTGACGCACCGGTTTACTCATAGGAAACCTCCTTCTTTGATCCGAGATGACTCTGGATCTGTGTCAGGACGAAGATGATTGCAAAGAGAATGATAGACACTGCACATGCCCTTCCCATTCTTCCCCTGGTGAATGCCTGCTCGTAGATATAGTTGACGATAAGTGCCGTCGAATACTGCGGCCCTCCCTTCGGCGTCATGACGTTCACCTCTGCAAATACCTTGAAGGTGTTGATGATTCCTATCATGATGATGAAGCTCGTTATGGGTCTCAGAAGCGGGAGCTTTATCTTCGTGAGAATCTGAAAACTGGTGGCACCGTCAACTTTTGCAGCGCCTATGTAAGAATCGGGAATATTCTGAAGACCGGTCAGAAAAAGGATGATGTTGTAGCCGACGCCTTTCCAGACGCTGAAGAGAATGATGGAGAAGAGAGCTGTTTTCTCTCCGTATATCCACTGCAGGGGCTCAAAACCGAAAAAGGTGAGAATCTGGTTGAGAGGACCCACATCAGGATCATAAAACCAGATCCAGATAAGTGATGATGCAACAACTGGTACTACTACAGGTGCAAAATACGAGGACCTGAGATATTTCCGGAATGGAATCTTCGTATCAAGCATGAGAGCAATGAGGAGGGCAAGCCCTGTGTCAAACACAAGCTTTCCAAGCGCAAAGCAGACAGTATTTCTCAGTGCCTTCCAGAAGTACTCGTCATTGAAGGCATATTTGTAGTTCTCTACACCGATGAATGTGCCGTAACCCTTGGATGTATTGAAGTTGGTAAAGCTATAGTAGACGACCTGCACGACAGGTACGATAAACAGCATCACAATCGCAATGATAACGGGAATGAGAAGTATGGCAGCAGTCGAAACCTGATCTCTGTAGTAGAGTTTCCTTCCGATTTTTATCTTCATTTTCTTCTGTCCGTTTTTCATGATTTCTCCTCAACAGCCGCCGACTGTAACGGCTTCGGGTTTGATTCTTATTTCGATTTTCCCGTCTTCAATGGCAAAGGGATTGCCGTCGATAATGACATGCGCCAGAGGGGAAAATCCGGAGAAGAAGAGTCTGTCATTCTCATCAAAGACAATCTGTTTCGACTCCGTAAGTCCCTTGTGGTTCCACGATGACTGATCTGCTGTAACCAACACCCTGTCGGTAAATGTCACCGCAGCAGGATGTTCAAGACCGCAGGCAGAGAGAAGCCCACCCGATACAGCTCGTCCCATAAGCCTGTCCTTACAGAGTGTCGATATGTAGATTCCGCTGACAGAGCTATAGTCGGACTGGATCTTCTTTCCGTTGATGGAAAAAGCAAAAGACGATGAGAGAATATCACCAGAGGGAGTCTCTTCCTCACTTCTTCCATCCCTTTCCATCACTTCGGCGCTGAGGGAGACAAGACGATTATCTATTGTCCCGAGGAAAGTATTCGCAACAACAACGTCATTGAAGCCGTAGCCGAGCACTCGTCCTCCACTCGACACCTCTATTGCGTCCATCCTTTTCGTTCTTTCAAACGCGTCCCGCTTAAGTCCATAACGCACAATCGGGCCGCAGTTGGCTGTTCCTGCGGGATAACCGATGATGGCAATATCTCCTCGTCCTGCTTTTATGAGAGAAGAAGCCACGTAGCTTGCAGTTCCGTCGCCACCGACAGTGACAATACCTTCAACACCGAGAGAAATCAGTGCGTCCACCAGCTTTTCGATTCTGCCGACATACGATTCTTCATCGATTGGTGAAAGAGAAACGACTTCTGTTTCCACGCCGTCAATTTCGGCTCCGTAAGGAACATAAAGCACAGAGAATGAGGAAAGGATCTCTTTCAAGTTTTCATCCTCTGCAATTCTTTCGTACCGGAAATTGGGATTAGCGACCAATGCTCCTTTCATTTCAAAAGTCACTCCCAAGGAGAATTTTGAATGCCTTTCCCTCTTTCAGAAGGTCGAATGCCTTCTGCCCTTCCTCAAACGGTAGACGGTGGGTGATGAGTCTTCTATAGAGAGCAGGATCAGCTTTTATCATCTCGAATGCCTTCCTGAAATGCCCCAGTCCGAAGCCGCTGCAGCCTTTGACTGAAATTTCCGAATAATGGACGGCAGATGCATCAATCTGCAGATTCACTCCTCCCGGGAGTCCGCTGAAGACCAGAAGATTGCCGCCGTCCCTGATTAGGGGCATATATTGCTCGACAAGCTGAGGAATATTTACTGCTATTACAACATTGTCGAATTCACCTTTCTTTATTGTATCGAACTCTCTTGTTTTTATACCGAAACTCTCAAGCTGCTCTCTTCTTTCCTTTGAAGGCTCCACCACTGCAACATCAATACCGATCTGGCTGTAGTAGAGAGCAAAGAGAGCACCCATCGGACCGCCGCCGACAACGAGAACACGGCTGTAGCCGGGAATCGCACTCAGTCTCTCGACTCCGTTGATCACACAGCTGAGGGGCTCTGTCAGAGCATAGACATCGTACTCTGAGGTATCTTTTACAGGAGGAAGCGGGAAGAGGCCATCCTCATACCCGAGAGGTACTCCGATGTATTCTGCAAAAGCACCTCCTTCGAGGTAGTGCTTATTCCTGCAGAGATCACCCTTTCCTGCTCTGCAGAAATCACATTCACCGCATTCGTAATAGGGGGCAGCAACAACCCAGGTTCCTTCCTTAAGGGAGAATCCTTCTGCTGTCTTATAAATCTGGCCGTATAGTTCGTGACCGAGAATAGTAGGCGGCTTGAAATACTTGTGGCCTTTGTATACTGCCTTCACGTCAGTCCCGCAGATGCCGCTTGCCTTCACCTTTATCCATACAGGATATGTCGGCTCAGCCACAGTAGCAGGCTCCACAACACCTAATTCTTTATAAATAAGACACCTCATAATGGTTCCTCCTCTGTAATCCTCATCAGCTCCCCTGCTGTCTCCTCATCTGTAATAAGATGGGTAATCAGGCCGAGTCTTGAAGCTGTTCTTATAGCATCAATCTTGTCACTTCCTCCGGAGAGACAGATCACCTTTTCAACTCTTTCCAGGTCTTCCTTCGGAATTACGAAAACCTTGCTTTCGTCTTCATCTATATAACCGCTGTCATTAAAGAAACGCCCTAAAATGTCACCTTTGGGATTCTTGGAGGAAAGCTCTTCAAGCCACTTCTCAGAGACGCCGTCCTTCGGGAAGCGTGCCGTCGGATATGGACCGAGTCCCACTACAGCAACATCAAGATTTTTCCAGACAGCTGTGAGCTCCTTATAAGGTTCCATTCCACTCTCACTTCCATTGTAGAAAAGAGGAGAACCCTGAATCTTGTCGGAGAACATTCCAACAAGAACGTTTACCTGGTAATGAGGCTCGTGATACCCGATACTGCCGACAAGAGGAACAACATTCTGCCTCTCTTCCTTTCTCCCTTCCATCTTCATGATGGTTTTATAGAGAGTCTCACCCCAGCCCAGTCCTATATTCCGTGCCCCTCTGATTTCACGTCCTATGACAGATGCGGCATATGAGGAAATCTCTTCAATGCGGCTCTTTCTGTCCGGGCTCTGGTTTCTTTCCACAGGAGCAATGTACACTCTTGTCAGAGACAACTTTTCTCTCAGCTTTT
>CAVACS010000074.1:0-11464 GCA_963587105.1 Anaerovoracaceae bacterium
TTCGGCATCGAAATGGATGAAGATATTGACGGCAGGGTCATCGAAGGGCTGATCAGATGACATTGTCCCTCCGTTTATAAAACAACACCATACACTTGATAATAAAACGGGATTCCGTTACGGGAGTCCCTTTTTTTGGGTCAAACAAGTCACTTCGAATAAAACCCCGAGCTATGGGGTTATCACAGACGAATTGAATAGATATGAAAATAACTTTTATAATTAACTTATTTTTCTTGCAATATTTTTTAAAGGATTTATCATATTTAAAATTCATTTTTATAAAAAAAGGAGATTTTTATGAAAAAGACTTTAATAATTGTTTTACTTGCTCTGATTTCCCTCTCTTTTGTCTTCGCACAGGGTGCAGCGGAAAGCACAGAAAAGACCGAGAGCAAGAAACTCGTTCTCATCACCGCGACAGCTGCTGACAACCTGAATGCCGTCATCCCCCGCTTCGAGGAGAAATACGGAATAAAGGTCGAAACCATCACGGGAAGCACAGGCGAGGTTATGGCCAGAATAAATGCCGAGAAGGATAATCCGTCCTGTGATGTCACATGGGTCGGTGAATACCAGGCTCTCACAGCACAGGATCTCTTCGAGACATATATCGCATCGACAGACAGCGAGTATCCCGAGGAATACAGGAACAAGAGCGGCATCTTCACAGCAGTTAACGGCACATGCCCTGTAATCATATGGAACACAGAACTTGTTCCGAACGGAATCAAGGGATACAAGGATCTTCTCGACCCGTCTCTCAAGGGAAAGATTGCATTCGGCGATGCAGGAACTTCATCTTCCGCCTACAACCATCTTGAAAACATGCTCATCGACTTCGGAAACGGAGATGTCGAGGCTCAGGCAGGATGGGATTATGTCGAAGCACTCCTGAAGCAGCTTGACGGCAGAGTCGTCAACAGCTCGTCTGCAACCTACAAGGGCGTCGTATCCGGAGAATATGCAGTAGGACTGGCATGGGATGCCCCCGCTCTCCAGCTTCTTGCATCTGACACTCCCAATGTAGACTTCTGTTACATGGAGGAAGGCGCAGGCAGCAAGCTCAGCGGTATCTGTATCATAAAGGGCGCAGCTAACAGTGAGAATGCAAAGCTTCTGGCAGAATTCCTCTCAAGCAAGGAAGGACAGGCTCTTCTTGCCGAGAACAGTGCAGGTGCATGCCCCGTCAGAACAGATGTCGAGCTCCCTTCTTCCAAACAGATCATGAAGACGGCGAATATCTTCGCAATCGATTCCGTCTGGTCCACAGGGATCAAGCAGTCAGTCCAGACAAGATTCACAGACCTGCTGACATCAATCGTAAAGTAATTGCCAGGAAGGTAGTCAATATGAGTGTATCAATAAGCATAAAGCATGCAGTAAAAAGATATGGGGAGAATACGATTATCCCGGACCTGTCGCTTGAAATCAAGGAAGGTGAGTTCTTCACGCTTCTGGGTTCATCCGGCTGTGGAAAGACAACTCTCTTGAGAATGATAGCGGGGTTCAATTCCATAGAAGGCGGTGAATTCTATTTCAATGACAGACTGATCAACAATGTTCCCCAGGATAAACGCAATATAGGAATGGTATTCCAGAATTATGCGATATTTCCTCATATGACTACCTTTCAGAATGTCGCTTTCGGCCTTGAGGAGCGTAAAATCCGGGATCCGGAAAAAACAGAACGTGTAAACGAGATGCTTGAAATGGTCCAGATTTCCTCCCTCAGGGACCGCAAGCCGCAGAACATGAGCGGAGGCCAGCAGCAGCGTATAGCTCTTGCGAGGGCAATCGTCATAAGACCGGATGTCCTTCTGATGGATGAACCGCTTTCAAACCTCGACGCAAAGCTGAGAGTCGAGATGCGTTCTGCAATCAGAGACATACAGAAGAAGTCCGGCATAACGACTGTCTACGTGACACACGACCAGAGTGAGGCTCTGGCCGTCTCGGACAGGATCGCAATAATGAACAGGGGCGTCATAATGCAGACAGGAACCCCCTGGAATGTATACAGACATCCCGAAAACCTGTTTGCTGCAACATTCATCGGAGAAAGCAATATCATCGACTGCACCCTCCACAAAGACGGAAGTATAAGCCCCGACGGAGCGGACTTCTCATTCGTCTTGCCGCGTCTTGACAGAGAAAAGGCGACAGACGGGAGCCTCAAGCTTTCCGTCAGACCGGATGAATTCGAATTCTCATCTTCCGGAATAAGAGGAAGAGTCGTTGACAGAACCTTCCTCGGAACGAGCTATGACTATGTAGTCGAGCTTGAAAACGGCAGAAAGATAAAAGTCAGTGTAAAATCATCCCTGCCCCCGAGAGAGAGCGGAGAGAATGTATTCCTTTCTTTTGACAGAAACCTTGTAAATGTTTTTGACAGAGAATCGGAAGAATCCATGATGACCGATATTGCTTAAAAAGGAGCGTTGAATATGGTGAAAAGCAGAAGACGCTTCGACTACTGGAGTCTGGTCACCCTGGTTTCCATACTCTTCTTCCTTGTTTTCTTCATCTATCCGGTGTCGAAGATATTCGTCAACAGTGTAATAGACGGGGAGACAGGAAAATTCTCTCTTTCCGCATTCAGAAAGTTCTTCAGCAGACAGTACTACACGGTAACAATATTGAACAGCTTCAAGGTTACCCTGACAGCGACGCTCATAACAATGGTCACCGGCACACTGATGGCCTACATAATGAAGACTGTCAGAATAAAGGGCAAAGCTGTCGTCGACATGATAGTGATAGTTTCGATTCTCTCGCCTCCGTTCATCGGTGCATATTCCTGGATCATACTTCTCGGAAGAGCGGGAATAATCACAAAGGCACTCAAAAGCATCGGAATATCATTCCCCGGGATTTACGGTTTCTCGGGAATACTTCTGGTATTCGTCGTCAAGATGACACCCCTTATGTACCTTTTCGTATCTGGTGCGCTGAAGAAGATGGATGCATCCCTCATCGAGTGTGCGGAGGGCATGGGATGCAAAGGACTGAGAAAGATGAGAAGAATAATCCTTCCTCTGATTCTTCCGACGATCCTCAGCTCCGGTTTTCTCGTCTTCATGAGGATATTCTGTGATTTCGGAACACCGATGCTCATAGGTGAAGGCTACAGAACCATTCCGGTTCTCATCTATAACTCTTTCATAGGGGAGATGAACCAGGACTACAGCTTTGCGGCTGCAATGAGTGTTATCGTCATATTCTTCTCGATAATCATCTTCTCCGCACAGCAGATTGTAACTGAAAAGACAACCATCGAGATGAGCTCTCTCAGGCCTGTCGAACCTGAAAGGAAGAAGGGAGTCTACAATGTCCTGTGTCATCTCTTTGCATATTCTGTAGCACTCCTCGCCTCCCTTCCTCTCATAGTCGTCGTAGTGCAGTCATTCAAGAGAACGGACGGAATAATATATTATAACGAGTTCTCGCTGGAGAGTTACCGCACAGCATTCACCTCATGCGGACGGGCAATCATGAACACCTTCCTCTACTCCATTCTTGCGATGGCGTTCATCCTTGTAATCGGCGTACTCTTCAGTTATGTCACTGTCCGCAGGCCGGGCAAACTGACAAGAGTGATGGATACAGTCACGACACTGCCCTACATCATTCCCGGTTCGATAATGGGCATATCGCTGATACTCGGATTCAATCATAAGCCCCTGATACTGACAGGTTCCGCACTCATCATGATTGTTGCATACATTATCAGGAGAATGCCTTACACGATAAGGAGCAGCAGTGCGATACTGAGGCAGATAGATCCGGCTCTCGAAGAAGCGGCAAGGTCACTCGGCGCAGACAAATCACGTGCTTTCTGGAAAATAACATTCCCCGTCATGATCCCGGGAGTGCTCTCCGGAGCATTGATGAGCTGGATGAGTATAATCACCGAGCTGAGCGCAACTGTCCTCCTCTATACGACAAAGACACAGACACTCTCGATTGCCATCTATCAGGAGGTGATAAGAGGCAACGAGGGTGTGGCCTGTGCTCTGTCGACCATACTGCTCTTGACAACAATCATCGCTCTTACTGTATTCTTCAAATTCAGCGGAAAGAAGGAGATCTCCCTTTGATAGACAAAATTAAACAGATTTATTCAACTCTCAGCGGGAATGACAGGATTATCGCAGACTTCATAATAGCCAACCCTGAAGAGGTTGTGACGATGAATATAAACGAACTTGCAAAGAGAACGTCGGTCTCCTCCTCTTCGGTCAGCAGATTCTCCAAACTTCTTTTCGGAATGTCGTTCCCACAGTTCAAGGTTGCCATTGCAAAGAACATAAGCAGATCGAACGGAGACGAGAAGGAAGACTATGAGGTTGTTCTCACCGACAGTCTCTATCAGATAGAAAAGAAGCTTATAAACAATATCAAGAGACTTCTCGAAGAGGTGATCGAGCTCAACAGCATGCAGACGATAAGCGACATAGCCGCATTGATTGCCAGAAGCGAAAACATCTATATCTTCGGAATCGGAGCCTCGGGACTTGCGACACAGGATTTCGCCCAGAAACTGATCAAGCTCGGTAAGCGTGCGCTTTTCAACTTCGATGCCAATCTCGCCATTCTCAACTCATCACTCTGTACCGAGAATGATCTTGTCATAGCCATCAGCTACAGCGGCCTGACACGGGAGGTACTGCTTCCGGTGAAGAAGGCGAAGAGCAAGAACTGTCCCGTAGTTGCAATTACCGGAGGAAAGAAGAACAGGCTTACAGCAGAAAGCGATTATGTACTGTCAATTCCGCTTGCCGAATCAAAAATCATCCGAATGACAGCCATATATTCCCGTTACGGCCAGTTCGCTCTGATAGATGCACTTTATCTGGCGGTCATGAAGGAACTGGGTAAGACTCCCGACGAGATCATGGCAAACTACAAGGATCTGCTCCTGGAGCTCAAATAAGACGATGAAGATGTTGAAAACCGAATCAGTAAATATTTATTCGAAGGGGATAGATACAAAAACTACAAGGGATATCTGCCTCGTCATGAACAATGAGGACAAATGCGTCGCCTATGCCGTCGAAAAGGCGATAGACAGCATTTATCCCCTGATAGATGAAATCGTCTCCGCATTCCGTAACGGAGGAAGACTGGTCTATATAGGGGCCGGGACCTCCGGAAGGCTGGGTGTCCTCGATGCCTCTGAATGTCCTCCGACATTCGGTGTTTCCCCCGATATGGTTGTCGGAATAATCGCCGGCGGAGACAGGGCACTCCGTCTCTCCGCCGAAAGCGCCGAAGACAGCGATGAGAGTATAAATGATCTGAGGAAAATCGGATTCTCCAGAAAGGATGTTCTCGTCGGCCTTTCGGCCTCGGGGAACGCCAATTATGTTCTCTCGGCATTGTCCTATGCCAGAGAGCTCGGCGCCGTTACCGGATCAATCTGCTGCAACGAGGATGCTCTGAGCTTCAACTACTCAGACTACCCTGTCTTCATCGATGTCGGTCCCGAAATAATAAGCGGCAGTACTAGACTGAAATCGGGAACTGCCGAGAAGATGGTCCTCAATATGCTGACAACCGTTTCGATGATCAAGCTCGGCCTTGTCTACGATAATTACATGGTCAATCTGAAGGCAACCAACAAGAAACTGGAGAACAGAGCAAAGACTCTGATAAAAAGAATTGCATCATGCACGGATGGCGATGTCGAACGCGTATGGGAGGACAGCGGCAGAAGTGTAAGTGCCTCCGTTCTGATGATCATGTACAATACAGATAGCAACAAGGCCCATGAAATACTGAAGAAGGTGAACAACAATCTGCATCTTGCAATGGAGAAACTCGGAGAAGTCTGAGCACCCATACAGATTCAACACCAGGAGGTAATCCCGCTTCCCGGGGTTACCTCTTTTTTCCAGAAGTGCAGTAAGAACACCATCCATCCCCTATCCGGCATCGAAATGGATGGCATATCGACGGCAGAGTCATCGAAAAGTCAGAGCTCGCTTGTGTAATTGTCGCACACGTCCTTGATCTCCTGCATCTTCCTGTCGATCTCCCTGTTGAGGTCGGCACATTCGAGAAGCTTTGTCCTGAGAGAGGCTGAAACATCGGCCGGAATGTCCTTCTTGTACATGAGACGGTGCTCGAGCGAGGCCCACTGATCCATGGCCATCGTCCTTAGCTGTATCTCGACCTTCATCTGCCTCTTTCCCTTATCTAGATAGATTGGAACCTCGACAATGAGATGGAGACTCCTGTAGCCGCTTTTCTTGGGATTCTTTATGTAATCCCTCTCCTCGAAGAGCGTTATGTCATCATGGGTGAGTATGCTGTCACGGAGGGCATAGATGTCCTTCTCGAAGGGACATACGACCCTCACACCCGCAATATCGTAGATGTTCTCCTCGATGGCCGCCAGATTGAGCGGTATGCCCTTACGCCTTGCCTTGTCATATATCTGGTCGATGCTCTTGAGCCTTGTCGTTATGCTCTCGATGGGATTACGGTCATAGGAGAGGGAGAACTCGTCGTCGAGGACGCGGAATTTCGTCTCGACTTCCATCATTGCACTTCGGTAGTACGAAAGGAGGGCCCTCAGAGGATAGGTCGAGCTTTTGACCTTCGCCCTCATCTGCTTCTCCATCCTTTCCGTGATATCCCTCTTCTTCGCTTCTATATCAGTAATAAGAGCCAGTGTCGCCATAACACCTCCGTAGTAAAGATAATCATCTTTTCCCCCGGAGCAAAGTGAATTTCCCGTCTACCTCCGTTCTAAGTTCTCCAAAAAAATATCTTAATAGTCCAAAACAATATAACTCTTCAAAAGCGTCTTACATGTTGAAAAGTCCCCCGATTGGGGTTATCCTTACTCCGTGTGACAGGAAAAGACGGGGCCACTCTGCCCTCTTCTTTCCTGCGCTGTAAACTGTATAAAATTCCCTAACAGACCTTGTGTCTGGACTATTGTCAAGGAGGCTCTATTCATGGTGAGAAAAATGAAATCCATGGACGGCAACAACGCAGCGGCTCATGTAAGCTATGCATTCAGCGAGGTTGCCTGTATCTATCCCATCACTCCATCCAGTCCTATGGCGGACTTCGTCGACCAGTGGAGTGCTAACGGCCTGAAGAACATCTTCGGTACTCAGGTCAAGGTCGTTGAAATGCAGTCCGAAGCCGGTGCTGCAGGTGCTGTTCACGGTTCTCTCGGAGCTGGTGCACTCACTTCCACATACACCGCTTCCCAGGGACTTCTTCTCATGATCCCGAACATGTACAAGATTGCCGGCGAGCAGCTTCCTGCTGTCTTCCATGTGTCTGCAAGAACAGTCGCAACACAGGCTCTCAACATCTTCGGCGACCACAGCGACGTCATGGCATGCCGCCAGACAGGCTTCGCAATGCTCTGTGAAGGCAACGTCCAGGAAGTCATGGACCTCTCACCTGTAGCTCACCTTTCAGCAATTACGGGCAAGGTTCCTTTCATCAACTTCTTCGACGGATTCAGAACATCACACGAGATCCAGAAGATTGCAGTATGGGACTATGAAGACCTTAAGGATATGTGTGACATGGATGCTGTCAAGGCATTCAGAGACCACTGTCTCAACCCCGAGCATCCCCACATGAGGGGCTCACACGAGAACGGAGACATCTTCTTCCAGCACAGGGAAGCATGCAACAAGTACTATGATGCACTTCCTGAAGTCGTTGAATCCTACATGGCAAAGATCAACGAGAAGCTCGGAACAGACTACCGCCTCTTCAACTACTACGGTGCAAAGAACGCAGACAGAGTCATCATCGCAATGGGCTCCATCTGTGATGTTGCAGAGGAAGTCATCGACTACCTCAACACACACGGAGAGAAGGTCGGTCTTGTAAAGGTCAGACTCTACCGCCCGTTCAAGGCATCAAGGCTTCTCGAGGCTATTCCGGAGACAGCCAAGAAGATTGCTGTCCTCGACAGAACAAAGGAACCGGGAGCACTCGGAGAGCCTCTGTATCTTGATGTCGTCACAGCTCTCAGCGAGAACGGCGTCACAGACAAGACTGTCATCGGCGGCAGATACGGACTCGGAAGCAAGGATACTCCTCCTTCAAGCGTATTTGCAGTATTCGACGAGCTCAAGAAGGATTCTCCGAAGAGACAGTTCACACTCGGCATCGTGGACGATGTCACGAACCTCTCTCTCCCCGAGGACAAGAATGCACCCAACACAGCTGCTGAAGGCACTATCGAATGCAAGTTCTGGGGTCTCGGCGGAGACGGCACAGTCGGTGCAAACAAGAACTCCATCAAGATCATCGGCGACTACACGAACAAGTATGTCCAGGCTTACTTCCAGTATGACTCGAAGAAGACAGGCGGTGTCACGATCTCTCACCTCAGATTCGGCGACAAGCCCATCAGAAGCCCCTACTACATCTCCAAGGCTGACTTCGTCGCATGCCACAACCCGAGCTATGTGACAAAGGGCTTCAAGATGGTCCAGGATGTAAAGCCGAACGGAATCTTCATGATCAACTGCCAGTGGACTCTCGCAGAGCTTGAGCACCACCTTGATGCAGCTGCAAAGAGATATATCGCGGCAAACAACATCCAGCTCTACACAATCGACGCAATCGACCTCGCTCAGAAGATCGGCATGGGCAAGAGAACAAACACGATTCTCCAGTCCGCATTCTTCACACTTGCAAAGGTCATGCCCCAGGAAGAGGCTATCCAGCACATGAAGGAGAAGGCTACAGCTTCCTACCTCAAGAAGGGTCAGGATGTCGTAGACATGAACCACAAGGCTATCGACCTCGGTGCTTCCGCATTCGTCAAGATCGACGTTCCTGCTTCATGGAAGGATGCAGTCGACGAGAAGAAGAGTGACGATCTCGAAGGAAGACCGGAGCTTGTCAAGATGGTCTCCACTATCCTCGAGCCTGTCGACAGAATGGACGGTGACTCACTGCCGGTATCTGCATTCGTCGAACACACAGACGGCCAGTTCGAACTCGGAGCTTCCGCTTACGAGAAGAGAGGCGTCGCAGTATCTGTACCGAGATGGGACGAGACAAAGTGTATCCAGTGTAACCAGTGCTCCTACGTCTGTCCTCATGCAACGATCAGACCGTTTGCTCTTACAGCAGAAGAAGCAGAGAATGCTCCTGAAAGCGCTAAGATCGTCGACGTCAAGGCAGGAAAGGGCAAGGGAGTCTACAAGTTTACACTTGCAGTATCTCCTCTCGACTGTATGGGATGCTCGGTATGTGTATCTGTATGTCCTGTCGGAGCTCTCACAATGGTCAACATGGAAGAGGAGCTTGCTCAGCAGCCGGTATTCGACTACTGCGTAGCAAAGGTTTCGGACAAGGCGGACATGATCGACAACACAGTCAAGGGAAGCCAGTTCAGACAGCCCCTGCTCGAGTTCTCAGGCTCCTGTGCAGGATGCGCAGAGACAAGCTATGCACGCCTCGTGACACAGCTCTTCGGCGACAGAATGTACATCTCGAACGCAACCGGTTGTTCATCAATCTGGGGCGGTCCTGCTGCAACATCGCCGTATTGCACGAACAAGGAAGGAAAGGGACCTGCATGGTGTAACTCACTCTTCGAGGATAACGCAGAGCACGGACTCGGTCTCTTCATCGGTCAGGACAAGATCAGAGAAGACCTCGTCACCCTCTCACACGACATCATCGCAAACGGCGACAATGAAGATGTAAGAGAGACGGCTCAGGAGTGGCTCAACACCCTCTCCGATTCCGAGAAGAACAAGGAAGCTACCTCCAGATACATCAAGGCTCTCGAGGCTTGCGGATGCGATAAGGCGAAGGCTATCCTCGACAAGAAGGATTACCTCTCGAAGAAGTCGGTCTGGATCTTCGGCGGCGACGGCTGGGCTTACGATATCGGATACGGCGGTCTCGACCACGTAATCGCATCGAAGAAGAACGTCAACATCTTCGTCTTCGATACAGAGGTCTACTCCAACACAGGCGGACAGGCAAGCAAGGCTTCCAACATCGGTCAGGTTGCACAGTTTGCAGCTGCAGGTAAGGAAATCAAGAAGAAGAGCCTGGCTGAAATCGCTATGCAGTACGGCTATGTATATGTAGCACAGGTTGCTATGGGCGCTAACCCGAACCAGACAATCAAGGCTATCACAGAAGCCGAGGCATATGACGGACCGTCACTCATCATCGGTTACGCTCCGTGTGAAATGCACTCCATCAAGGGCGGTATGGCTAACTGTCAGAAGGAGATGAAGAAGGCAGTCGAATGCGGCTACTGGAATCTCTTCAGATACAACCCCGCTGCCGAGAAGAAGTTCACACTCGACAGCAAGGCACCGGCAGGCGGCTATCAGGAATTCCTGATGAACGAAGCACGCTACTCGAGACTCACACGTGAGTTCCCGTCACGCGCAGATGTTCTCTTCAAGGCAAACGAAGAAGAGGCTAAGGCACGCTACGAACACCTCCTCAAGCTCATCAATCTCTACGACGAGAACTGAGAGTAAAAGGTTCAATCATCAGACTGCATCGAAAGGTGCAGTCTCTTTTTTAACATCCAAAGAACCAAAGTGCTGTTAGTTAGAAGAGGCCCATTCGCCTCGTCGCTGACACAGCCCGGGACAGAAAGGGGCACGAAAAAGTGAAGGCCCTGCCTCAACAAAGCCTTCCCTTCTTATAAGTATTCAAGATCCTATGCTTCAGCTCTCTGATACTCTTGTGATTGCAGTCACACCATTATACAGCCCCAGCCAACCGTTATTTTTGGTTTCAGCAAAATAGCAATACACGTTTATCGTATTGTCCATTTTATTAACGATAACGATCTTCTTGTACGGTTTTTCTGTCTCTTCTTCAACTACACTCCAATCAATTGAAATCTCAGATATCCCTATAGTAAGTGTTCCACTCCCGTTATTCTGAAGAACCAGAGTACAGTTCTCCATTGCATTCCAGTTCCAGGTTCCTGCAAAATCATTCTCTATATATGTCTTCATGATACTGTCAGATACTGAACATTCTTCGCATTCAGTTACCTTAATACTGCCATCTTTATCTAAGGAAGCTTTTATGTATGATGTAGCATCATATTTAGCAGAGATGTGTGCCGTGCTGTCTACCGGGAGCACCGTCTCCTCACCGGTGTAATCGCATCCGGTTCTTGTGCATTTCTGCTTGTATTTACCTGTATCCTTACAGGTCGGTGCAACAAGAGAAGAGACAGGGTCCCCTGACGTTGAATTGCTTGTTATTGTGTTATCATAAACAAGACTGTGTCCGAGAGGTGCTATCTCTTCGGTATCTGTCTTACCACAGATGGAACACTTGACTGTCCTTGAACCTTTTTCAGTACATGAGGCAGGGGTCTCCGCTTCTGTTACGAATTTGTGATCTGATGTTATTGCAACAGTCTCCCTCTTCTTCTCGCCACAGAGTGTGCATGTGTAGGTCTTTACGCCTTCTTCCTTGC
>CAVACS010000075.1:0-11314 GCA_963587105.1 Anaerovoracaceae bacterium
AGCGAAGGGCTAGGACAACACCCATCGGTACCTATGCATTCTCCCGTAACGTAGTGCTTATGCACTAAGGCTAATCAACAAGGGTATGCTCGCTTTCGCTCATACCCCGGGACTTGTCCCGTGGGTTGTTGATATTTAAATCCTTTATGAATAAATCAAGACTAGATGTTATTCCCAGCGCCTCATGAGGTCAAGGCCCTCCCACCTTTCACTCTCAACGAAGAATACCCTCTAGATAGAGTTCCCGTTCTTTCCCGTCGAGGGAATACCTGATCGTGATTGAATCATGCTCTGTTATCACCTCGACATCTTCCGCTCTTTCGAACAATGTACGGAGACGGCGGTATTCCTCCCTCTCTCTTTCCGTATAGCGGGAGGGCATATCGGAAGTAAGGAAGACATTGCCCAGAAGAGCGTTCACCTCAGCAAGGGTACGCTTCTGTGCCTCTGTCAGCCTGCAGTTCTCACTTCTCAGGAAGAAGACATCGGGATCAGAGCCGTAAGCGCGGCCGCCCAGCTCTCTGCGCAGGATGGTGTTGTTGACGGCCTGTTTTGTAGAGACCCTCTCCCTGTGGAAGAGACGCATATACCACACGTCATCCCAGTCGAGGCTCACATCACAGCCTATGCGGCAGTAGTCCACCACTCCGAAGGCAGGCATTACCGGAACACCGCAGCCGAGAATCTGCTTTTCTCCGCACCAGGAGCGGAGAAGCTCCATGGCACGGTACATTCTCGATGCACGGCTCTCCCTTTCATTGCCGAATGGTGCAGCTCCGTAGAGGAAATCAAGCTTGACAAGGTCAAACCCCCATTCACCCAGCACACGGTCAAAGACCTTTCTGAGATAGTCCTGCACTTCCGCTTTGTCGATATCGAGTGAATAGAAGCTGCTCCAGTTACAGCCGCAGCACCAGGGCTCCCCGTTCTCTTTCAGAAGCCAGTCAGGATGTTCGGTAAAAATAACAGAGTCTTTTTCACAGACAAATGGTGCAAGCCACAGTCCGGCTTTGAAACCCGAAGCATGAATTTCATCCGCAATTGTCTTCAGGCTGTGGGGAAACTTCTTCCCATCCGTCTCCAGCCAGTCGCCGACCTTCGCCTCCCAGCCGTCATCGATCTGAAAAAGGTCTCCCGGAGAGAAGAGAGAGCGGCATCCACCGAGGTCCTCCCGGATGGTCTCTTCGCTTATATCCTGATAGCGGTTGTACCAGCTTGAATAGCCTGCCATCTTCTCCGCCCTCCGCATCCTGATTTTCATAGCATCGAACCAGCTGTCAAATACATCCTTCTCGCTGCCCTCGGCGAAGATGAGATCAAAAAGATGAAAGCTTCCTCCGGGGTGTTCAACGCCGTCACTATCCCTCTCGAGTGTCAGGCGTCCTTTCCGGCTGTCGTAGCGGAAGATGGTATAGCCCGGTCTTTCATCGAGTGATGCAATGAGGCGGAAGCGGCCGCCCTTACGGAAGTAGCAGTATGAAAATCCGTGGCTCTGGCCCTTCCTCTGTCCGTAACGCACAAAATGATAATCACCGTAGCGGTCGAAGAAATACTTCTTCAGGAGAACCGGGGGTATATGGTCCGTGCCCCTGAGTTTATCGTTTTTCTTCAGTTCCGGACTGTAGGTCCACGTCTGATAGCCGTTCATGAAGAGAACCTCGTCATTCTCCATCGGCCAGTCGAGTTCTGCCCTTATGCTCTTCACCGTCCCGGGAGGAAGAGATGCTCTGATATGCATTTCCCCGTATCCTGTAAGTGCCGCGTCTCCTTCTCTTATTCCTCCGCCAGTCTGTGCCCGCCAGTGCAGATTTTCAGTCATCATGCTTCTCCCCGCTCCTGAGACGGGCGCTGATCTCGCGGGCGCGCTCATCGGTAAGGACGAACCTCTTCAGGAACATCATAAGCGCTGCAAAGAGTACCAGCATCGGAAGAACAGTCATCATCAGATGCAGTCCCAGAAGCGTGGATGCACTCTGCTCTGCAACCGGGCCCGTTTCGTCTGCGTTTCCTGCAAGGCCGATGATATCGAGGCCGATTCCTGTCAGGAATACAGCGACTCCTGAAGAAGCCTTGACGACGAATGTCTGCATTGAGAAGATGACACTCTCCTCACGCCGTCCTGTCTTGATTTCGCCGTAGTCGACGCTGTTGGAGAGAAAGAGAGTCGTCAGCACGCTCAGCATGCCGTTCGATGCAAAGACTACCACACCCGGAAGACAGAGGAGAACAAGACTGTGCGAGAGCCCGGCAAGGCAGAAAAAGAGGAGCACGGCATATCCCGAGAGAGCGAGTATGAGGCTGAGGCGGAAGACCGCAGTGCTGCTGAGCTTACGCCGCAGGAGCGGATAGAGCACCATCATGCCGAGAATCTGTGCAGCACCTCCCACAGTCGAGAAGAGCGTATATGTCGCTTTCCATCCCGTTCCGCCGTAATCGTACTTGAAGAAATAGATGATGAAATTCGATGTCAGATAGAGAGCCGAATTGATGAGAACGATGGTGGCGACGACAACCATGGCCTGATCGTTGGAAAAGAGTGCCGAGAACATCTGTCTGACAGTGGCTGTCTTCATCTCGCTTCTGGTATTCTCACGCATGGAAGCACAGCAGATCACCTCAGTCACTACAAAGACTGCTGACACTACTAGTGCCACAAAGCGGAAACCGGCCTTTTCACTTTCGCCGCCGAAGATGCCGACAAGAAGCATTGTGAACATTGCTATGACAGCCGAGCCGACGCCTGCGCATGTACGTCCCACCATGGAAAGCCTCTCACGGTCCTCCGGCGTCTCTGTTACTGCAGGAATCATGGACCAGAAGGGAATATCCATCATCGTGTATGTAACACCCCAGAGAACGTAGACAACGGAGAAATAGACCATGAGGGATGCTTCACTCATCACAGGAGAGGCAAAGAGTGCATAGAGCACCAGTGCATTAAGCACCGTTCCGGAGAATATCCAGGGACGGAAGCGGCCCCATCGCGTTCTCGTCTTTGCCACTACAATGCCCATGAACGGGTCATTGAGTGCATCGAAGAGACGGGCCAGCATGAGCACAAGTCCTACAAAGCTTGCCGGGAGTCCCAGCACATCCTGGTAATAATACATCACATACGAAGCCGACAGGGCATATACCATATCCTTGCCCACGGCACCTATACCGAATGCCGCCTTCTGTCTGAATGTCAGTTCCATAGAGCATCCTCCTTTTCTATATTGAACTCTATCGCCACGGGGTCTGTCTGCGGAGAAGAAACTCTCAGCACTGCTTTCCCTCTCCTGCCCTCTGTTCTTATGTAAGTTCCTGTCATGCCGCCCTCGGCCACCGCAGTCTCCGGTCCGAGAAGAGAGGCTTCTCCCTCCAGAGTAAAGTGCACAGGAAGAAGGGCGTATGAGGCCGTATTCCCGTTCTCGTCCAGGATACGTACCCTCACTGCTGCCATATCATAAGTGTCTTTTTCTCTCAGAGTCGTGGAGCTTGCCTTCACTTCAAGAGTAAGCTTCACTGAGGGAGAGAGTGTGACAGAGCGGACAACCTTCCCGCCTTTCAGGGCATCGAAGCGCCACCTTGTGGCTTCTCCTCCCCAGTTACCCACATACTTACCGTAAAGTGCCACACCGTCGGAGAATGTCATTCTGTAGCGGAGCATGCACCAGAGGAGCATGAGCTTATACCTCAGCGGAAGTCCCGCCAGACCGTACTTTCCGGCAGCGAGGAGAGCAGAGCGGAGCACTTGAGCCTTTGAAGGTGAGAACTTCTCCTGTGTTTCCAACAGTTCTCCGATTGTGTCATCAACGACAAACGGCGGATGAGGAAGGGCATTCCACCCGCTTCTCTTCAGATCCGTCACGAAGACGTCGTTCTTGTAAAGCTTCACCTTTTCGGCATTGCTGAACACATAGACAGAGCCGGGCTGACCGGCCGCGCTGTCGCCGATGGCCATGGATGAGCTGACTTCCAGTACGGGGAAGGCATCGCCCTGGCTGGAATAGACTGCAGCTGCTGTCTTGGGATTACGGAAGATATCCATCACGCCGTGGTAACAGATGCGGTCCCCCGAGCCGAAGTCCTTATGCGTCTGATAGTCGAACATGCACCATCCGAAGCATCCTGCATGTTCTCCGCCGGCAAGAGCTGCATTCTGCACCCTTACATGTCTCAGGGCATGCTCCTGCCGGTGTGCCCCGTCATCGAAGGCCTTCGTCGGGTACATGTGACCGTTGCACTCCGAGATGAGAAATGCCTTATTCATATCGGGAGTAACGTCCTTCTTCTTCTTCGCACCGGGCGTTACTCCGTTATGGGAGAAGTCGTTATAGGCGTATACATCTTCCAGAAGATGGCTTTTCTCGAGGTACCTCACACCGGAAGTGGCCCGGCCGGGGTCGAGATGGTGTGCTATGCCATTGGTGCGGATGTAGAATTCATCATCGTCCACACTTTCGTTGATACGGACGCCCCATAGTATTATTGACGGATGATTGCGGTCTTCATAAATCATCTCCTCGAGCATCGCACATGTCTCATCCTTCCACTTCCCGTCCCCTATATGCTGCCATCCCGGAAGCTCGGTGAAGACAAGAAGACCTCTTCTGTCGCATTCATCCAGAAAATACCGGCTCTGCGGGTAATGGCTGGTACGCACCGCAGTACACTGTAATTCATCCTTGAGGATACGTACATCCTCCCTCTGGAGGCTTTCCGTGGCCGCATAGCCGATGTAAGGGAAGCTCTGATGACGGTTGAGCCCCCTGAGAAATCTCTTTCTGCCGTTGAGGTAGAAGCCGTCCGCTTTGAACGAGGCCGTACGGAAACCGAAGCTCACACTTCTGCGGTCAATTGTCTCACCCTCTCTATTCAACAGCTCAGCAGAAGCTTTGTGCAGAACCGGGTGCTCGATATCCCACACCCCGGCATGGGGAACGGAAATCTCCATCTTCCCCTTTTCTGCCGCTTCCGCCGTCTTTTCGGCAAGAATTCTTCCGTCTTCTGTTTCCACCCTGATACGGACTTGTGTGATATTCTCCAGATTCTCCGCCGTCCACTCCAGAAGAGCCGTTTCCAGAGTCGGGGTATATACAAAGAGGTCTGTCAGACGGCTCTCCGCTGATGACTCCAGCCATACTTCGCGGTAGAGTCCTCCGTATGTCAGATAATCAATGACGAATCCGAAAGGAGGAATGGACGGGTCCTCGCTGCTATCGAGCTCAACTGCAATCAGATTCTCCCCTTTCCTGTCGACGAAGTCTGTAATCTCGACCTCGAAGGAGGTATAGCCTCCCTTATGCTCTCCGGCTGACTTTCCGTTGACATAGACCACCGCCTGATGTGCCGCTGCGTCAAAACGCACAAAAAGACGGGGAGACGATTCATACGAGGGTACGGAAAACCTCTTTCTGTAACCGCAGTGCATCTCATAATCTGAAGGAGATGCATAGTGCAGAGGAACTTCCCTGCATGTATGGGGAAGACGTACCATCTCCACCTCAGGGCCATCAAGTCCCCTGCTGAAATCTTCCGTCCAGCACGCTGTGAATTCCCAGCCGTCGCAAAAACTGATTCTCACTCTAAAACTCCCTTTCCCCGGCTCCCGGGCTCCCTAGTGCATCAGAGAACCCGCTCTTCGTCTCCGGTGCAGATACGGAGCCGTTCTCTTTACAGTGGTCTCATAAAGCTGAGTA
The DNA here is from genome assembly GCA_963587105.1 of Anaerovoracaceae bacterium. Classification (GTDB taxonomy): domain Bacteria; phylum Spirochaetota; class Spirochaetia; order Sphaerochaetales; family Sphaerochaetaceae; genus Ornithospirochaeta. Next base: position 5,685 of record CAVACS010000075.1, read on the forward strand.
TCGCTTAAAAGCCTGGTCGAGTCTGAAAGAAGAAACACACCGCCGGAAACAAGCCCCTGAGCTCTCCGCAGTCTGAGGCATCAGAAATGCGTTCTCCATGGAGTTCCCGCTAGATGTATTTCATTCTCCGGTTTTTATTCTAATGCGGAAGCATTCACGAATCAAACAGATTCATTCCAGGCCTCAAGCCCGGAGAAGAGGTCTCCCTGGAGAGGATCCTGTCGGGAGGCTTTCCTCCTTCTCGGCTCTGCGGGGAAAAGAGATTTTATCTCTGACGGTTTTTTAATGACCGACGAGCCGCTTTCAGAGCGCATGCGGCACCATGTAAAGTTGGGATTTCCACTGGCAGATGATGAGAGTGCGCATTTCCTGCCGTTTCTGAGTGCGGCGTCGAAGACAGCCCATCCCGGTCCGCCGTCCTTCTCCTCGGCCATGTAGAAAGCGTCGGCAAAGGATGAAAGAAAACGGTTGCGGAGCACTACGTGCCACTTCTCCCTCTTCGTGTAGGGTGAGAACTGTGAGACAAGAAGTCCCTTCTCGTAGACTGCCTCCATAAGGGACAGAAGATTCTCGTTGGGGCACTTCGTGAGCGACGACGAAAGAACTGCACACACATCCCCGCTCTCCTTCAGTGCTACCGAGAGTGCATAAGGCCCGAGTCCCGAATCGAAGGGGGCCGTGACTATATAGCCGTTCTTAACAGCTTCGAGGGCGCAGAGTGCCGTATCCTGACGGCCCTGGAGGGAGGGCATGACGGCACCGAGGAAGCAGAGTTTTCTTCCTTCAAGGAGCTCCCTTCTTCCTGCAAGATAGAGAAAATGTACATCGGAGAGAGGCGATGAATACTCCATGACAGAGAAGGGAATCCGTGACGAGTCGAAGGATGAGCGGACATCACGCCAGAGGGCGTTGAAAGCACCCTCCTCTTCAGAGTTCTGTGTAAACTCACGTGTGTAGGAAGCAAAAGGGACCGAGTAGTCGGCATCGAGAGCGGAGAGCACAGACCATGCCTTCTTCTCGTCACCGCCGTAGAATAGAGTGAGGGCTGTGAATGCTGCGGCCTTTTCAGAGAGAAGTCTATCGTCCACTTTCAGCCTCCAGAAGAATGTACAGGAGATCGGATGACGGAGTCTTTATTCCGTGCTTCTTCGCCTTTGCAGAGAGGGTGCCGCAGAACCATCCGTTCTCGTTTCTGCGCCCCGCGGCCATGTCGTCCGCCATGCTGCTCCTCCCCTTCGGGGGAAGTGACATGCTGTCCCTGATCATTCTCTCGATATCATCGGAGGTGATGGTGACGCCCTCGGCTGCGGCGACAAGCTGCACTTCCCTCGCCACAATCCTTACGGCCCTCAGAAGACTGCTGCTGGCCATGAAGGTGCCGTAGTCGTATCCCATCAGCGCCGTAAGGGAATTGAAGCATGTGTTAGTCATGAACTTCACCCACTGGTCGTGCCTGATATCACCCGAGATACGAAAAGGCTGGGATGTCGAGGAAAAGAAATCAGAGAGCTTTGTTATTCTCCCGCTCACAGAGCCGTCGTCTTCCCCGATTGTGATGAGTCCCGGGGTGAACGACGTGACTGACCCCCCTTCGCGCTGAGTACTCAGCCCTGATATGAAGGCCCTTACGACCTTCTCCCTGCCGTAGCGGGATGCTATCACGTCCTCACTCTCAAGTCCGTTCTGGAGAGGAAGTATAACGGTATTGTCTCCGACAAAGCAGTCCATGAGGGGGAATGTGTCGGTGAGGCTGAAATTCTTGACTGCGTTTATGATTATATCGGCCTCGAAGGCAGCGGAGGGTGTAATAGTCTCCACCTCCATCTCCCTTCCGTTGAAAACGAGAGGAGAGAGACGGGAAAGGCGGGCCTCGTCCACAAGGGAGAAGACCCCGCCCGCCTTATATATGTTGTGAAGGAGAGTCGAGCCCACACATCCTCTTCCTATTACTACGGTTTTCATCCCCTTTATTTTAGATAAACCTCAAATAATTCTTCAATACCGGATTTTGACTTTCAAGCTTTCATCCTATCCTTTATGATTGAGATAAGGAGAACAGGAGAATGACACTGAGTACATACTACGCACCGACAAGGGTGACAATGGGAAGAGGGGCCGAAGAGAACATCGGCCTTGAACTTAAAAGAGAGAATGCCGGAAAGGTCCTCATACACTACGGCTCCGACAGAATCGAGAGAAGCGGACTCATCGACAAAATAAAAGAGATCCTCGACAAGGAGGGAATAAGCTATACCCTCCTCGGAGGCGTGGTACCCAATCCCCGTCTCTCGCTTGTAAGAAAGGGAATAGAAAAAGCAAGAGAGGAAGGAGTCAACTTCATCCTCGCTGTCGGAGGAGGCTCCGTCATCGACTCCTCGAAGGCCATAGCCTACGGCGTGAAGTACGACGGCGACGTCTGGGACTTCTACTCGAAGAAGGCCGTTCCGGAGGCTTCCATGAAGGTGGGATGCATACTCACGATGGCGGCTGCAGGAAGCGAGATGAGCGACAGCTCCGTAATCACAAACGACGAATGCGGTTTTCTCAAGCGCGGCTGCAACAGCGACCTCTGCCGTCCTGTATTCGCACTTCTCAATCCCGAGTTCACATTTTCGCTTCCGCCCTACCAGACATCGTGCGCAATAGTCGATATACAGATGCACACACTCGAGAGGTACTTCGTGAAAGACTACTCTCTCGCCCTCACAGACGAGCTCGCCGCAACCCTCCTGAGGCAAGTGAGGGAAGCAGGATACACAGCCCTCAGAAAAAGCGGCGACTATGAGGCAAGAGCGACTCTCATGTGGGCGTCCTCCCTTTCGCACAACGGTCTCATGGCGGCGGGGAACTCCTCACGCGGAGACTGGGCGACACACCAGATAGAGCACGAGCTCTCGGGAAAGTACGACATAGCACACGGCGCGGGACTCGCAGCAGTATGGCCGAGCTGGGCGCGGTACACACTCTCCTCCGCCCCGGAGCGATTTGCCGCCCTCGGCTACGCCCTCTACCGGATAGAACCGAGTGGCGACTATATGAAGGACGGGGAGAAGACAATCAGAGCCTTTGAAGAGTTCTACAGGTCGATAAACATGCCGACAAGACTCAGCGAGGCGGACATCTTCCCCTCAGACGAGGAAATCGAGGAGATGGCAGAGAAGTGCTCCTTCAACTCCACCCGCACCGTCGGCGACATCATGAAGCTCTCGAGAGATGACATTGCCGCGATATACAGGATGGCAAGATAGCCTATGGACAGCGTTCTCACCGTAGGCCTCGCTCCGACATTCCAGAAGGTCCTCGTCTTTCCCTCCCTGAAGGAGAACGAGGTCAACAGATGCACATCCCGTACATTGACGGCGTCGGGAAAGGCCGTGAACGTCACAAGGGTTCTCACCAGGCTCGGACGTCCTTCAGTCAACATCACACAGCTCGGAGGGCCGAGGACGGAGGAGTTTCTCGCACTCTCGAGAAAGGAAGAGATAGAGATCAGATACTTCCTCTCCTCCGGCCCGATCCGGACATGCACGACGCTTATAAATGAAGAGAACGGGACTTCGACGGAGCTCGTCGAAGAGGCTTCACCTGTCGAGGATACGGCCTCTGAAAAGCTCTATTCTCTCTTTGAGGAGGAAATCGGGAAACACAGCGCTCTCGTCATATCGGGAACGAAGGCAAAGGGTTACTCCGACACCCTCATTCCTTCCCTGGTAGAGAGAAGCCGCGGGGAAGGAAAGCTCGTTGTCCTCGACATCAAGGGAAAGGACCTTATAAGGAGCCTGCCCTGTTCTCCCTCTCTCATCAAGCCCAACCTCCCGGAGTTCTGTTCGACATTCTCCATCGCAGGCAGCGTCCTTGAAGGGAATGAGAACGAGGCCCTGAGAGGAGAAGTCGAGGAAAAGATGCGGGAGCTCTATGATAAATACGGCGTCATGACTGTGATATCGCGGGGAAGATATCCGACGTGGGTCTTCGACGGAAAGGAATTTTCCGTAGTCTGTAACACCCTCTCGCTTCCCGTCGTCAACACGATAGGCTGCGGCGACACCCTGACGGCGGTGATGACACATCATCTCCTTGACGGGATGAGCCTCAGAGAGGCCGTAAGGGAGGGAATGGCGGCTGCTGAGAGAAAAGCGAGCCGGAGGACGTTTGACTTTCTATGAAGGAAATATATCTTGTACGACACGGCAGGCAGGACATAAAGGCTTTCAACGAGGATGTTCCTCTCTCCTCCGCCGGCATCAGACAGGCTGAGCTTCTGAGGGATCGCCTCAAAGACGAGCACTACGACGCTTTCTACTCAAGCACCCTCAGACGTGCTCTTGAAACGGCAGAGATCCTGAACGAAAACTGGCATATGGATATCAGACGGAGAGAAGGCCTCTGCGAAATCGACTACGGCGCTCTCACAACAGAGCCCCTCAGCGTGAAGAGCGGCTCATACAGCGCATTCTTCACCCGTCTCGAGAAGAGAGAGGAGGATCTCCCCTTCCCCGGCGGAGAGAACAGCGAGATGGTGTGGCTCCGTGCTCGGCCTGTATTCAGAGAGATTGAGGAAAGCCCCTTCTGCCGCATCCTCGTCATCTGTCACGGCGGCATGATCAGAGCATCCCTCTGCGGCCTACTGGATCTTCCGTTCTCGAAGCGTCTCGTCTTCTCGAAACACCTTGAGAACACAAGCATCACAAAGCTCCTGTATGACGAAGAAAGAAAGCTCTACTACCTTGAAATCCTCAACGACCACCAGCACCTTGCCGGCCACAGAGAGCTTCTGAGAGAACTCTAGGACGAGCGGATCGTGCCGTCAATCTTTCCGAGATGTTTTGGCATCGTCTTATCTCACGATCTTCTACATCATTTGCCGATTCTGTTGTAAGATTGAATAAAAAAGAGCGGAGTATGGTAATCTTCGTATTGAATATAAGAAAGGAGAATATGCGGTATGGGACGATTCGTTAATCCTGATAATTCTGTATTTCGTTCATTATTGAATGCTAGAATATATGTTGATAAAAGCGAACTGATTAACTTTACTAACACTATACTTTCTTCTCCTGACGCATTCATCTGCAACAGCCGCCCCCGTCGCTTCGGTAAATCGATGACTGCTGCCATGCTTGCCGCCTACTATTCTAAGGGAGCCGACTCAGATGAGCTGTTCTCGTCTCTTGAGATATCTCAATCTCCCGATTACAGGAAACACCTCAATAAATACGATGTTATTCACCTCGATATACAGGAATGCATAGATCCTGCAGGCGGAATGGAGAAAGTTGTCTCTTATATCAAGAAGGAAGTCATCAGAGAGCTCGGGAAATACTATCCCGATTTAGTCTCCAGAAAAGACAAATCACTCTTTGCTGTACTCTCGAGGATTTACGATGAGACCGGCAGCCAGTTTGTCTTCATCATCGATGAATGGGATGTTCTCATCCGTGATGATGCGAATAATCAGAAGGTACAGGATGAATACATTTCATTCCTCAGGAGCATATTCAAGGGGACTCAGGCTTCAAAGTATACCGCTCTTGCATATATGACTGGAATTCTTCCAATCAAAAAAGAGAAGACTCAGTCAGCACTCAACAATTTTTATGAGTATACAATACTGAATGCAGGACCATTTG
>CAVACS010000076.1:0-11307 GCA_963587105.1 Anaerovoracaceae bacterium
GAAGAGAGCCTCCATCTCCTTTATGTACCTTGAAAGAAGGTGGTCGGGAACATAGGCCTGAACCGTTCCTGCAAAGCCGCCTCCGTGGATTCTTACGGCGCCCTCTCCGTCGAGGATGTCCTGGCTGAGAGCGATGGCAAGCGAGAGACCCTGCTCACGCGGTGCAGACGACGGATAGACATTCTGGAGGAAGCAGAATGACGATGTGCCGCTTTCGCTTACATTGTAGAGGAAGGTGTCGATGTCACATTTCCTGATTTCGTCGAGCATGAATTTTACTCTCTCGTTTTCCGTGAAGAAGTGGTAGGCCCTGAGCAGTGCGCGGTCGTTTCTGATCTTTCCTCTGAGCTCTCCGAGTGAAGACATGAACTCTTTATAATCGACCTGACGCAGATTCTCCTTTCCGAACTGTGCTGCAACCTCTCTCATCTCCGGAGGAACGGAGGCATATTCATCAGTAAGGTCGGCATGGCAGCCGTGTGTGTTCGTGATGACCATCGTCAGTTCGAATTCGGCGAGGTCGAGATCGAGTGGCGTGAGAACGGGATTGTCCCTGTCCTTGAAATCTATTCCGACAATGCCGCCTGTTGCACAGCATATCTGGTCAAGAAGTCCCGAGGGCTTGCCGAAGTAGACGTTCTCGGCATACTGGCCGATTTTTGCAAGTTCGAGCGGGCCGAACTTTCCGTCGTTGTAGAGAGTGTTGAAAATCTGTGCAACAAGTACCTCGACGGAGGCTGAAGAAGAAAGACCCGAACCTACGGCGACGTCTGTCATGAGATTGGCCTCCCATCCGCCGATGGCGACTTCTCTTTTTTTGAATGCCTTTGCAATTCCTCTCAGAATGGAGGCTGTTGTATTCTTTTCCTCTTCGTGTACCGAAAGATCGTCGAGAGAAATATTGCATACGGAAAAGCCCTCGGAGTGAAGAACAACGGTGTTGTCATCTCTTTTTGACACTGCCGCTATCGTATCGAGATTGATCGATGCCCCGATGACGAGTCCGAGATTGTGGTCGGTGTGGTTTCCTGCAATCTCCGTGCGTCCTGCTGCGGAGAAGATCATCGCATCCTTTCTGTTGAAGAGCTCTTCGTGTTTTTTCACAAGAGCGGAGAAACGTCTGTCCATTGCCTCCTCGTCGTAGACCGAGCCGTAGAGCGAGGGATATATTCTGTGAAGTTCTTCGTACATGCGATAATTCTATTTCCATAGAGAGCGAAATGAAAGAAGAAAATCACGGGGTGCCTGAAAAAGTTCGAAAAAAGACTCTTGAGCTCAATAGATCCTCCCTATGCCTCCGGACCTTCATGCGGACAGGACGACGTCCGGATCCGGCTATTTTACGGCTTTTTCTGCACGAAGAAAAAGAGATACAACCGCTCGTGTCCTCCCTGGAGGCTCCAAAGGCGTGTGTATTATGATTTTCTCCTTATAGTCTGATGAATTAAACATGGTGCGCTCGTAGTACGAACGGCCCGAACCGCCGCACTTTCCCCTCCTCGGTCAATATCTCGAGCGCGCTTCTTACCTCGTCTTCACTCCATGAGCGGAGAGAGAAGGAGTGTGAGAAGATCGTCCGTCGTGTGAGTGCCTTTACTGTCATCTTCTCACTCATTATACCCCAGTATCTGATAAAGCCGAGAATCTCCTTCTCTCCGGCTCTTGTGTACTTGTCCTCTGTGCATTTGCTGCATCCAAGGCACTCCCTGTTCTCCACCTCCTCATTCATCTTCTCAAGAAGAAGCCGTCTTATGCATTCCTTTCCGGAGAAGACGGATGTCAGAGAAGAGCTCTCCCGTGCGCTGTAGAGAATGAAGGAGTGAGCCTCTCTTCCGTCTCTGCCGGCTCTTCCCGATTCCTGCAGGAAAGACGAGGCATCCGGAGGAACGAAGGTATGTATGACGGCTCTTATATCGTCTTTCGAAACCCCCATTCCGAATGCGATCGTAGAGGCCAGCACACCCGTGCTGGAAGACATGAACCAGATCTCTGTTCTCTTCTTCTCATTCTTCTCGACAAGGGCATGATAGAAGCGGCTCTCATAGCCCTTTTTTCTGAGCGTCTCTGCCCACCTCTCTGTCTCTTCACGCGAGCGGCAGAAGACGAGGGCAGGAAGCATCTCCTTGTTCGAGAGGATCTTAAACACATCGTGTTCAATGCTGAGCGTCTTTACGGCATGGTAGTAGATGTTCTCTCTGTCGGCCGAGCCGTGGACGATGTACGGCTTCTCGTTGTTGAATATCAGCGATATTATTCTGCGCCCGATATCCCTGCTGATGGTTGCACTGAAGGCGAAGATGTTCTTCGGCTGTATATAGTCGAGAACAGATTGTATCTCGAGCAGGGCAGGGCGGAAGCTCTCACCCCATTCGAGAATCGTATGAACTTCGTCGATGACGACTGTCTCGATCAGGGCTTTTATGCTCTCGAGCTCTCCCGTTTTCATCAGCGAAAGAAGCATCTCGACATTAGTGACAATGAGACGGCTCTCTCCCTGTCTCAGAGCTTTGAAGGCATCCTTTCTCTCCTCTCTTGTCATACCGCCTTTGAGAGTGACGGGATTGAAGCCGGAGAGTGAGAATCGTTTATGCTGGTCGCTTATGAGCGCGAGAAGGGGATATATGCAAACTGTCACGCCCTTCATGAAGAGCATGGGCGCCGTGAAGCAGAGCGTCTTCCCGCTTCCGGTCGGAAGGGAGGCGATGAGTCTTGTCCTGCGGCCCGCCTCCTCGTTGTCGAGGATGTGACGGATTATGAGAGTCTGATAGGGTCTGAGATAACTTATCCCGAGCTTCTCTTTTACGATTTCTTCGAATTGTTCCTGTTCCATATAATATATAGGTCAGAAACCGGGTTTTTTTGTTTAATACTGCAATATTAAATTCCCATATAGGAATATATTTCCCGCATTCTAATATTTGTTAAGGCTGTAAAGAAAGGGTGCCCGGAGACACCCTCATTCTGTTTTATTTCGTCCTCTTCGGAGGATATGCGATGATGGAGGCAATCTCCGGCTTCTTCTTGAGGTTGTTCACGAGGCCTCTTTCTCTGGCCTTGTTGACGTAATCCGGATCCTCGAAGGAGTAGTGGAAGTTGGTATGAACATCGTATGTTCCCTTCATGAGTGCATATGCATCTTCTGTGATTACGAGCTCCTCATCTGTCGGGATGACGAAGACCTTGACAGGAGAGTCGTCTGTGCTGATGCATGTCTCTGCGTTCCTGCAGTGAGAAAGGTCGTTCTTCTTCGGGTCGATCTTGATTCCGAGAAGCTCGAGGCCTTCCGTTGCGCCGAGTCTGACGTTCTCGCCCATTTCACCGACGCCTGCCGTGAATACGACTGCATCGACTCTTCCGAGAAGAGCGGCATAGGAGCCGATGTACTTCTTGAGTCTTCTGCACTCCATGTCGACGCAGAGCTGAGCTCTCTTGTCGCCCCTTTCTGCCATCTGCGAAACGTCGCGTCTGTCAGATTTGCCGCAGAGTCCCACAAGGCCGGACTTCTTGTTGAGAATGGTGTCCATCTCCTGGACTGTGTATCCTGCATTGTTGCAGATGTAGGGGATGACAGCAGGGTCGATGTCACCCGAGCGTGTTCCCATGACAAGACCCTCGAGCGGTGTCAGACCCATCGATGTGTCGATACATACCCCGTTCTTGACGGCACATGCAGAAGCTCCGTTGCCGACGTGGAGGATGATTACGTTTGTATCCTTGTTCTCCTTTCCAAGCAGAACCGCTGCACGCTTTGCACAGTACAGGTGGCTTGTGCCGTGGAAGCCGTAGCGGCGGACGTTGTACTTCTCATACCACTCATAGGGTACTGCATACATATATGCCTCGCTCGGCATTGTCTGGTGCCATGCAGTGTCAAGCACGATTGCCTGCGGAACTCCCGGCATGAGACGGCGTGCACATTCGATACCCATGATGTTGCCCGGCATATGCAGCGGTCCGAGCGGGATGAGAGTCTTGAGCTTTTCGATGACATCGTCAGTTACGAGTGTCGACTTCTTGAACATCTCTCCGCCGTGGAGAACTCTGTGTCCGACAGCTCCGATTTCACCCAGGTCCTTGATACATCCGTACTCGGGATCCTTGAGCATCTTCAGAATATAGTCGATTGCCTCGGCATGAGTCGGGGAGGAGAATTCCGCTTCATAATCCTCTTTTCCTCTCGACTTCTGTTCGATTGTCGAAACCTCCTGTCCGATTCTTTCGACAACACCCACTGTAAGGACATCCTTGTTGTCCCAGTCATATACCTGGTATTTGGCAGACGAACTGCCGCAGTTCAGGGTAAGAATAACCATTATATATCTCCTTGGTATTGGTATCTTGAACGATGATAATCCCTTAAAGGAAAAATCTCCACATCCGGAAGCCAAAAAAAACAAAGGGAAAAACAAGAAAGTGAAAATGGAAAGTCAGGAAGGCTGACTAAGATATGAAAATCCGACAGAAAAATGAATTTTGTAGAACTTTGACGATTTTTTTGACAAAAAGGGCCGTTTGTTGTGCTTATAAAGGTGTATGAAGGTATTTTTTCTGACACTCATCATATTCGTCCTTGCGGTCACACCGGCCCCCTCCCTATCGTATTCAATCCATTCTGACGGTACGGTGGACCTCGGGGACGGGGAACTCTCCTATACCGCCTCCCGGAACAGAGCAGTCATTAAAAGCCCTTTATTCGCGTTCGGGGCCGTGGAGGAAGGAGGGATCATCTATTCTCTGGATCATCCCTTCTCCTCCGGCTCCCTTTCTCCATCGTTTTCATCGTACTCCAAGTCGAGCAGAGAGGCAGGTTCTGCATTCTTCTATAAAGGACTGACTCTCTTCTCCTTCTTCGGCGAAAGGGACGGGGGAGGAGTGATAATTGATGGCGGAAAGTGGAAGACGGGAGCGCTCTATGCTTCTCCTGGAGAAGATAATGATTACCAGAAGAAGAAAGATCTCCGCCTCGACCGGAGCTCTCTCTGGCTTTTCGCATCCTATGAGGGTGACTGGATTAAGGGAAGGGTTATGTCGTCGCTCTCTTCTCTCAGCTCGTTCTCGTCGCTCTTCAGAGTCTCCCTTCTCCTGCCTTCTCTCTCCCTTACATACGGCCGCGGAGCCGTGGCGGCCTTCAGCGCGAGTGCCGACGGATGGGAGACTCTTATCGCGGCGACTCTCTCGTCATCCTCCTTCTCTGTCACTCATGAACTGAGGTATGAGCGGACTGCTCTGTATAGAGGAGAATACAGAGACTATGAATACAGGATAAAGGCCCGCATAAGTGCGGGAGATTTCGTCTTCTCCGATTCAGTTGTGAAGAACTTCACTTCCGGGCGTACGAAGAGGGAGGAGAAAATAGAGCTCGGGTGGAGGGGTATCAAAGTAGGGTTCGATGCAGAAAAGAGAACCTTCTACGCCTCGATTTCAGAGGGCGGCGCAGATATCACGTGGGATGACGGGAAGGCGGGTGTGAAGATTACACGGACAATCGAAAGAGAGGGCGGGGTCTTCAGCTTCTCGCTCTCCTCCTCGGGCGTATCAAGCTGGATTTATACCGCATTCCTCTAGTCTTTCCTCCCTTCCTTTCTTATCTTTATCAAGAGGGCTGAAAACCTTATAATAAGGGATAACTTAATGTGTGGAGGAAGATATATTATGAAGCTCTATAACACCATGAGCCGCAGAGTCGAGGAATTCGTACCTATCAGGGAAAACAGGGTGTCGATGTACTGCTGCGGACCTACTGTATACAACTACGCACATATCGGGAATCTCAGAACATTCATTTTTGAAGATATACTCAAGAGGACGTTCCTCTATGACGGATACGATGTGACACATGTCATGAACATAACCGATGTGGGGCATCTCACAGGCGACGGCGACGATGGAGAGGACAAGCTCGGAAAGAGAAGCCGCGAGACGGGAAGGAGCGTCTGGGATATCGCAGCTTTCTACACAGATGCATTCTTCAATGACGAGAAGGCCCTCAACATAATCCGTCCCGATATCGTATGCAAGGCAACCGACCATATAGCCGATATGATAGCGCTTATCAGAATTCTCGAGGAGAAGGGCCACACCTATACAGCAGGCGGCAACGTCTACTTCTCGATAGATACGATCAGCGACTACGGAAAGCTCGCCGGTCAGAGTCAGGACGAGAAGATGAGTGGCGCACGCATCGAGGTCGACGGCAACAAGCGCAATCCCAAGGATTTCGTCCTCTGGTTCACGAACTCCAAGTTCGGCGAACAGGCGATGATGTGGGACAGCCCCTGGGGAAGAGGATATCCCGGATGGCACATCGAGTGCTCTGCGATGAGCATGAAGTACCTGGGCCCCCATTTTGACATACACTGCGGCGGTATCGACGCAATACCCGTTCATCATACGAACGAAATAGCACAGAGCGAGGCTGCAACGGGCACGAAGTGGGTCAACTACTGGTGCCACGGAGAGTTCCTCCTCAACGACAAGGGAAAGATGAGCAAGTCCTCGGGAGAGTTTCTGACGCTCCCCGTTGTCGTCAGCCGCGGCTACAACGCCCTCGACTACCGCTATTTCTGCCTCTCTGGACACTACCGCACCCAGCTCAAGTTCAGCTGGGAGGCTCTGGACCATGCAAAGAGTGCAAGGGAGAAGCTCGTTTCGACTGTTGCACTTCTGAAGAAGAACAGCTCTCCCGCCCCGGTTCTTTCAGAGAAGGCTGCAAGCTGGAAGGAGGCCTTCAGCAATGCCATGAACAACGATCTCAGATCCCCCGAGGCTCTCGCAGTCATGTGGACGATGCTCAAGGACGGCTCTGTCAGCGACGGCGAGAAGCTCTCTCTTCTCTACGACTTTGACAGGATACTCGGACTCGAACTTGAGAAGGTCGAGGCGAAGAGTTCGGAGCGTGTCGGCGGCGAGAAGGAGTGGAAGCTCCTCGAGGAGCGTGCCGAAGCCAAGAAGAGAAAGGACTGGGCGAGGGCCGACGAGATAAGAGGCGAGCTGCTTGTGCTCGGCTACATTGTAAAAGATACTCCGAGTGGAGCGGTTCTCGAAAAAACGGTGTAACCTTTGTATAGGAAAAATTGTTAGTAAGATGGAAATAAAAAGTACCAACAGGGACGATTTCAGGAAAGTATATGATGAGAACTATACTCTGCTGATGCAGGTGAGCATACACATCGTGTACAATCAGGAGATCGCAGAGGACATAGTCCAGGAGGCCTTCGAGCGTTTCTTCATAAAGAACATGAGCTTCCCGAGCATGGATGATGCGAAGTACTGGCTCCTGAGAGTGACTAAGAATCTCGCCCTCAACCACCTGAAGCACAACAAGCGCGAACTGCAGCTTGTCGAGAAGGTGAAGAAGATGCCCGGAAGCGAAACGGCGAACTATGCCGACTCTTCAAAGGCGGTCATAGAGGAAGAGGAGAGACGGAGGGTCAGGACCGCCGTGGAGGCGCTGCCGGACAACCTGAGGCTGGTTATCCAGCTCAAGGAGTATTCGGGCCTCGACTACAAGGCTATCGGAAAGGTGCTCGGTATTTCTGAAACTAATGTTAAGGTCAGGGTGCACAGAGCCAGACGAAAGCTCGAGAGCCTTCTGACTTCGGAGGAAAGAGATGTGTATTGATCTGCAGATGCTGTCGGCATATATGGACGGAGAGCTCGCCGAGCCCTACAGGACTCAGGTGGAGGAACATCTGCTGCACTGTGCAACATGCCGCAATCTCCTCCATTCGATGGAGGGACTGGACAGAAGGATCCGGGATGATTCATTCTCCGAAGAGGAACTCGACAGAAACAAGGAAGCCGTATTCGAGAAGCTGGACAACAAGTTCTTCAGGGAGAAGAACAGGATCAGCATATTCCGCCGCAGAATACAGATGAGCGTGCCCGCGATGATAGCAACTGCCGCCGCGGCGACATTCATCTTCGTCGGAGGCTTTGTTCTCTTCGGCTCCAATGCCGGACAGACAAGCGATATTCTCCCTTCGTTCAACGTCAACGCCGGTGCCGAGAATGTCAGATACGTCTCGAACAGCGACAGCCTCGATAACTACTCGCTCGAGGAGATTCTGCAGTATCTTGACAGCAAGGGCTACAATGTCGATATTTCGATAAAGGGTCTCCAGCCCCTTGAGGTGAGCGGAGAGTAAAGGCGGTGCAGGGTGACCTGCACTTATTTTTTTCTCTCATCCTCCGCGGTAATTGTTCCTTATACCTCTTTCTGATAAACTTTCCTTTGAAACGGAGGATGTTTATCAGATGAAAGCCGTAGAACTCAGCAAGGCTTACAACCCGAAGGATTTCGAAGATCGTATCTACAACGAATGGAAAGAGAAGGGCGAATTCGGCCCGAAGGACGGAGAGGGTCATTTCTCCGTCGTCATGCCGCCTCCGAACGTCACAGGTGTCCTTCATATGGGACACGCCCTCAACAACAATCTCCAGGACATCATCGTCAGATACAAGAGGATGAAGGGACTGCCGACGCTGTGGGTGCCGGGAACAGACCATGCGGGAATCGCGACGCAGAACGTCGTCGAACGCCAGCTGGCTAAGGAGGGACTGAGGCGTCAGGACCTCGGACGCGAGAAGTTCCTCGAACGCACATGGCTTGTCAAAGAGAAGCATCACGATATCATAAAGAGCCAGCTCGAGAAGCTGGGATGCTCCTGTGACTGGGACCATGAGCGCTTTACAATGGACGAGGGGCTCAGCAGGGCTGTCAGGGAAGCTTTCGTCACACTCTACGAGAGAGGCCTCATCTACAAGGGGAACTATCTTGTCAATTACTGCCCGAAATGCGGAACGGCACTTGCAGACGACGAAGTCGAATACGAGAACGTCCCGGGTAAGCTCTACGACGTAAGATATCCGTACTCCGACGGCTCTGGATGGATCACTGTCGCCACCACCCGTCCCGAAACCATGTTCGGTGATATGGCGGTAGCCGTCAATCCGACAGACGAGCGCTATACTTCCGTCGTCGGAAAGACCGTGCATCTTCCGCTCACCGACCGTGACATTCCGATCATAGCCGACAGCTTCGTAGAGAAGGACTTCGGAACCGGTATGGTAAAGATAACACCGGCACACGATCCCAACGACTGGGAATGCGGAAAGAGACACAATCTCGAGCCTTTGAATATCCTCAACGGAGACGGAACGCTCAATGACAACTGCCCGGAGAAATACCGCTCTCTTCCCGCTCAAGAGGCGAGAAAGCTCGTTGCAGACGACCTCAGAGAGCAGGGCTACCTTGTAAAGGAGACTCCGTACAACCACGATGTCGGACACTGCTACCGCTGCCACACAGTCGTCGAACCGTACCTCTCCGAACAGTGGTTCGTCAGAATGCGTTCGATGGCCGACAAGGCGATAGAGGCATGGAAAAAGGGTGATATCAACTTCTACCCGAAGAGATGGGAGAACACATACCTGCACTGGATGGAGACCATCAAGGACTGGTGCATCTCGCGTCAGCTCTGGTGGGGACACAGAATCCCTGTATGGTACTGCAGAGACTGCGGCGAGATGATAGTATCGCGCACGGACGCTGTGGAGTGTCCGAAGTGTCATTCTCTTAATCTCGTACAGGAGAGCGACGTACTCGATACATGGTTCTCCTCATGGCTCTGGCCCTTCAGCACACTCGGCTGGCCGGAGAAGACAGAGGATTTCAAGCGCTTCTTCCCGACGAACACCCTTGTCTCGGCATACGACATCATCTTCTTCTGGATCAGCCGTATGATCATGGCAAGCGAGGAATTCCTGGGAGTTGCACCCTTCAGGGACATCGTCATCACGGGACTCGTGAGAGACACACAGGGAAGAAAGATGAGTAAGAGCCTCGGAAACGGAATCGACCCCCTGGAGGTCATCGACCAGTACGGAGCCGACGCTACGAAGTTCACGCTCTGCTATCTTGCAGCACAGGGACAGGATGTCAAGATCGACATGAACTCCTTCTCTCTCGGCTCGAGGTTCGCAAACAAGATATGGAACGCCACGAGATTTCTCCTCATGAACATAGAGGGAAGAGAACTCGTTCCCGTCACCCGCGATAAGCTCTCCGTAATGGACAGATGGATCTACTCGTCTCTCGCTTCTACGATCAGGGCTATCGACAGCGCGATGGACGGCTATCACTTCAACGATGCGGCATCAGCTGTCTATTCGTTCTTCTGGAATGATTTCTGCGACTGGTACATCGAGTCCAGCAAGCAGAGACTCCTCCATGGAACGGATGAGGAGAAGAATATCCAGGTCTCCATCATCATGGACATCCTCGAGATATCGATGAGGATGATGCATCCCTTCCTCTCGTTCCTTACAGAGGAGATATACCAGAAGCTTCCGAACCACAGAGGCGATGTCATCTCCGCGTCCTTCCCGACAGTGAAAGAGGGCTGGGATGACAGCGAGGCCGACAGTGCGATGGAATACCTCAGGGAGATTGTCAGAGTCATCAGAGCCTCACGCTCCTCTCTCGGGATCGGACCGGAGAAGAAGATCAAGGTCGTTCTCAGACCGGACAGAGGAAGCAGCTTCACATCCTTCCTCGAGGATGAGAAGAAGACTCTTGCATCATTTGTGGGATCGGGATGCTTCATCATCGACAGAGACGGAAAGGAAGACGTGGAGAAGCAGTTCCCCGTCCACGGACAGGGCTTCGAAGCATTCATATTCGTCCGCGACGCAATCGACGTCGAGGCCGAGATAAAGAGACTTTCGGGAGAGAAGGCAAAGGCCGAAAAGGCTCTCGAAGGAAGTATTAACAAGCTCTCGAACGAGAACTTCCTCTCTCACGCAAAGCCGGAGGCTGTGGAGAAGGAGAGGGGAAAGAAGGCAGAATTCGAAGAGACGATAAGAAAGAGCAGCGAGCATATCGCCCTGCTCGAGTCACTCAGGTGATGACACCTCCTTTAATATATAAGACCTCCCGTCGGGGAGGCCTTATATTTCATTCCTTTTCTGTCTTCACTTCTTCAAGTATTTCGGCTCTTCTCGTCTTACTCAGCTTCATTATTGCGGAAAGTGCATTCCTTGCCTTTGTAGCACTTGTCTTGTAGCCGTATTTTCCGAACTTCTCGTTTTCAGAAAGATAGATCTCGATTTCCTTTTTCAGTTCATCATGAGTCGCCATTTACTGTTCTCCTTTTTGTTTTTCTAAATACTACCACAGCTAGCGTCATTGGCAAGAAAAAAACTTCAGAAAACACTAAAAAACGGCTTGAGGGCGGAAGAAAAGCGGCCTTCAGACCGCTTCTCCCTTCCATATGAACTTCTTTCCTCTCAGCCTGGTATATACAC
>CAVACS010000077.1:0-2392 GCA_963587105.1 Anaerovoracaceae bacterium
ACAGCATTCGAGGAATATAGATATAAGGTGATGCACCTTTCACTGCATCAGTAATAATCCGGCTCCTCCCACGGGGCAAGCCCCGGAGTTTCCGCCGGTAGAACATTTAACAATGAAGACAGAGTAATGAGAAAAGCCCGGAGCAGACCGGGACCGTCTCATCTTCATTCCTCTTCGGGAGGGAATGTGTACTGGGGAACCGAGGGCGAGCGTGTTCTGTTGTCGGCTTCGATCTTCCTCTCCTTTCTCTCCTTCTTCGTCTGTCTCTTCTCCATGATGCTGATGAATCTTGCTTCGTTGTATGTACGTCTCGATTCCTCGGTGTACTTGTTGTATTCACGTTCGGTCTTGAGAGCGAAGTGGAATGCGTTGATCATCGCATACCACAGTATTGCCAGAACAAGCGGAAGTACGGTGTCGATTGTCGCACTGTAGGACGCAGTCGTATCGGCATAGAGAATGAGTGATGTGAGGTTCTGGTAGAAGAATATGACGGAGATCAGGAATGGGATTATCCAGTATATACGGCCGTTTCTCGAAAGAAAGAATCTTATTGCGGAGATCGACGAGAGAAAAGACAGAAGAAGTGCGCCGAGGGGGATGATTAAATTTAACACATTTATCTCCTTTGTATGTATTATATAGACAAGAGAGGACTGCTGAAAGTGGAAAAACTTCAAAACAGGATATCTTCAGATCTGCTCGAGAAGAGAAAAAAGAACAGGAAGGAGGACATACGCGGCTCCTACTTCCGTGATACTACCGCAATCATTCATTCTTCGGCCTTCAGAAGGCTCAAGCATAAGACGCAGGTCTTCTACGCTCCGTCGAACGACCATATTTGCACGAGGATGGAGCATGTGCTGCACGTGGCGTCCATCGCAAGCACGATCTGCCGTCCGCTCGGTCTCGACAGCGAGCTTGCGTGGGCAATCGGTATGGGACACGACCTGGGGCACACCCCGTTCGGACACACCGGAGAGAAGATCATCTCCGCCTTCTCTCTTGAGAGGGGGCTTCCTCCCTTCGAGCATGAGGTGAACTCGCTGAGGGTAGTGGACTTCCTCGCCGGCAGCGGCAGGGGACTCAATCTCACCTATGCCGTACGGGACGGCATCGTATGTCATAACGGCGAGAGTCTCAGAAAGCGTATGCATCCGACGAACGAAATGCGGGATCTCGAGTCCGTAATTTCACGTAAGGGACTCATCCCGGCAACATACGAGGGTGTCGTCGTACGCTTCTCCGATTCCATTGCATACCTCGGGCGTGACTACGAGGATGCTGCGCGTCTCGGGATCATAAGGGAGGATGATCTTCCGGATATTGTGAAGGACAGACTCGGCAACACCAACAGCAGGATCATCAACGCCCTTATCGGGGACCTCATTGACGGCGCCTCGGAGGAGAAGGGTATCGGATTTTCAGATCACGTATTCGAGGCCGTGGAAGCCTTTTCGGAGTTCAACTACTCTCATATCTACCGCTCGAGAATTCTCGACGGATACGAAAAATACTTCAGAAGGGTGCTCGATCTGATCACCACATACCTTGAGGATATCTACAGCGAATACGATCTTGATGAGGAGGGCTATGCGGGGGAGAGGAACATGCTCGCTGCAGGCTTCTACAACCATATAAAGGAGATGAAGAGCGTTTACATGGAGCAGGAAGGGACGGACAGGCGCATGATCATCGACTACGTTGCAGGTATGACTGACAACTTCGCACTCGACAGCGCGACGGAGATACTGAAGCCGGAACACCTCAATGACGAGATAGAACAGAGTCAGACGGGAAGGTGGTTCGACGTCAGAAGAGATCAGTGAGTGAGCTCCTCGATTTCGTTGATGAACTGATCGAGTGTGTCGAAGGCACGGTAGACAGCTGCAAATCTTACATATGCCACGGGGCTCATCTTATAGAGGTGCCTGAGGGTTATCTCTCCGATCTCCCTGCTCGATATAGTATTGCGGCTGCTCTGCGCAATAGAGTAGACCTCGTCCTCGATCGCCCTCAGCGTCTCGTCGATTGCCTCCTGCTTTACCGGAAGCTTTTCCGTACATGTACGGATTCCTCTCTCGACCTTTGCCAGCTCGAAGGTCTGGTGTGACTTGTCCTTCTTGACGACGACGATGGGCTTACGCTCGATATGTTCGTAGCTCGTGAAACGGTAGCCGCACTCGAGGCAGAGCCGCCTCCGCCTGATGGATGTTCCCTCCTTGTTGGAACGGGATTCAAGTACTTTATCATGGTCTTGGCCGCATTTTGGACAGTTCATGATTCGAGTATAGTTCAATTGTTTCAGTTTGACAGCTTTTTTCTTTGAATATTGATTTACTTGTGTTTTTTTAATAACATGAAGTTCAATAAATAACGGAGGATTACCGAT
>CAVACS010000077.1:2402-11106 GCA_963587105.1 Anaerovoracaceae bacterium
GCATTTTTTGTAAAGGAAATTATCAACCGTTCGCCGTTCATTTCGGAGATGCTTATACAGGAGGTCATATCGTATTCAAATCTCGCCCAATTCATAAAGCCCAAGGTTGA
This sequence comes from Anaerovoracaceae bacterium, assembly GCA_963587105.1. Classification (GTDB taxonomy): domain Bacteria; phylum Spirochaetota; class Spirochaetia; order Sphaerochaetales; family Sphaerochaetaceae; genus Ornithospirochaeta. The sequence goes on from CAVACS010000077.1 coordinate 2,513, forward strand.
AGCCCTCTACGGAGGAAGCGTATCCTCAGCGGCAATCGTCATGGCCGTACGCCGTTACACTACAGAGCTCAAGAAGATGAACCACCTCGAGAAGAAGAGCCGTAAGATTGACTACGAGATAAGCATGAAGACGAATATCTACGACGTCAATATCCGCCGAACTTTGTCATTCATCAATAATATCGCATCCCTGTACTCGCTTGTGGAAAGCGGGAACGGTGACTTCATCAACATCTCGATCGGGGAGTATGAAATCGTCATCACGATAAGCGACAAATACAGAAAGGAGCTTGACGATATGCTCGCGCGCGAGACTGTCATCAACAGCGAGGAGGACATGGTCGCCATTACGATCTCCTTCAAGGACAACAACTTTTTGGAAACTCCGGGAATTACGTACCTTGCAACGAGAAAGCTTGCATGGGAGAACATCAATATCTACGAGATCGTATCGACATTGAATGTGCTGACATTCATCATAAAGAAGAAGGACTCGCTCGAGGCGTACGGGGTACTGCAGGCATTCTTCGATGAAGAGCTTTAACATAATCACAGGTGAGAAGGGGGAGGGTAAGACGACGACTCTCCTTACACTCTCTTCAACTCTTACCTCTCCCGTCGGCTTTGTCTCTCTTCACAGAGGAGACGAATACTACATACGTAATATTGTAAGCGGGGAGGAGAGACTTCTCCTCTCTCCCCGTCCAGTCCTAGCTGATAGGTGGAAGGGATGGTATGTCGATTCTTCTCTCTTCGATGATGTCTATCTCAGTCTTTCGACTGTTAAGAGCGGACCGGTTCTTCTCGACGAATGCGGAAGAATGGAGATGGAGGGCCTCGGATACGACCGCACTCTAAGAATGCTCATAGAGCGGGATGCAGATATCTACATAACACTGAGGCGTAAGTTTCTCGAGAGCTTTCTTTCTCACTACTCAATAGTGGATTACCGTCTTATCGGGGTCGAGAGGCGGACAGAGTGATATTAGATCCCTGACGGTGTCGTAGCAGCCGCCGTATGTTATGCACTCGGCTCTGCTCCGCGAAAGGAAAGAAGAGGAGTACCTGAAGGGAGTGAGCGAGGGAGTATAGAGATCCATCCCCAGGCTTAAAAGGACGGCGTGAGAAGCGCAATAGTCCCATATGAAGCAGGGCTCGTCAATAGAGGCCGAGATATTCATGAAGAGGGCGGGCGCAAGAATCTGGAGTATCTGGGAGCCGAAGATACGGACCTTACCGCGGTAGTCGGAGAAGTCTATCTCACGCACAAGTGATGATGAGAGCGTTATCTGATGGATGGCTCCGTCACGCTCCGGGACAGTGAGAGGCTTTCCGTTTATGAGGGGTCTTCCTCCCGGCTTAAGGGTCACAACAAGCCCCTCGTCTGTTCCTCTTCCGAACCGCGGTGCCGCGATTACGGCTCCGACGGGCTTGAAAGCGCTGTCGAGGATGCCGAGTGCAATGCAGAAAGATGGGAGGCCCTGAGAGTACATGTCAGTCCCGTCAATGGGGTCGAGGACGAATGTGAAGGGCGATGGGGATCTATTTTCGACTTCCTCCTCCTCGGTGATTATACCGCACTCGGGATAGAGCTTTCTGATGAGAGAGAATATCTCGTGGGAGACGGCGAGATCGACTTCGGTGACAGGGGAGTTGTCGGCTTTGTATTCAACGTGGAGCGATCTCTGCTTTTCTACGGCCCATCCGGCCATTTCGACTATCTTTTTCTCCAGTAAATCAAGCTTTGTCCAGTCAATGTCGATTGAGGTATCCATATATTTTTGTTATATTTTCCTTTAATGCAGTTAATTGAAAATGCAATAACGGAATATGTCAAGAGGAGTACATGCTACGCCTCTTTTCTATCCTCTCCAGATAAGAGAACAGACTGTGACGAGCTCTCTCTCTACCCCCTCACAAGATACGTAAAGGCCGTATCTGATAAAAGAGGGGGGCGCACCATTGCACTCTGCTCCACTGAGGATGAGGCGAGATGGCTCTACGAGGGCCTGAATGATATCAAAGACAGGAGTGTGATCTATATACCCTCGGACGGAAGGACACTCTACTCCGAGTTTCTTGAAAGAAGGGTGAACTATACGCGTAAGAAAGCCCAGGAGAAGTTCATGGACTCGAAGAAGGCCGTAGTCGTTCTTTCCCTCAGGTCCTTCTCCTCTCCCTTTCTCTCACCCGAGTCCCTCAAAGCCTTTTCATATACCCTCAAATGCGGGGAGGAGATAGATGTCGACGCCTTCTCCTCGGCTCTGGTAGAGAGCGGCTATTACCGCGCCGAGAGCGCCTCGGAGGAGGGTGCTTTCACCCTCAGGGGCGAGATAATCGACATATATCCCTTTGCATCCGAGAAAAAATACCGCGTCTACCTTGAATGGGAGAAAATAGAGCGCATCATCGCGCTTCCGTCCCTCGCCGACGGCAAAGGCGAGAGCATAAGAAAGGTCGACATTCCCCTCATGAGGGAGGGGGAAACGAAGAGCCTTTCTGTATCTCCCGTAACGGAGTATCTGAGGGACGACGACTATTTCATCATTACATCAGAAGAGAAGACCCAGGCTTCATACAAGGCCCTCAGAAACGAGGCTGAGGAGCGCTATCGTACGGCGTACAGAGAAAAGACAGACGCCCCGGCTCCCGATGATTACCTTCTCGACTGGACAGAGTTTTCATCTTCTCTGGGAAGTGTCACAGTCGTGCACGAGATAATGAAGCCTACATTCCATCACTTCGGCGTGGAGAGCTCGCACTCCTACTTCGGCAACGTCACATTCTTCAAGGACGAGGCGAAGGCGATGATCAGGGACGGCTGGAAGATATATATCCTCGCGCCATCGGAGATCCAGAAGACGAGACTCGAGAGTGTACTGGGCTCTCTTGATGTCGACATATCTGTATCGAATATAGATACAGGCTTCATGCTGCCCTCCGTCAGGACTGCCGTCATTCTCGACCAGGAGATATTCGGCCGCCGCAGAAAGAGGCAGAAGACTGTCGTAGAGACACTCTCGTCGCCTCTTGACTCCTTTGTCTCCCTCAAGCCCGGTGACTACGTTGTTCATATAAACTACGGAATAGGACAGTTCGAGAAGATTGACAGAGTAAAGAGCGGCCAGACCGAGCGTGACTACATAAAGATCCGCTATGCCCAGGGTGAGGCTTTATATGTTCCCATCGAGCAGGCCAACCTCGTACAGAAGTATATCGGTAATGACGGGAAAGCCCCGAAGCTCGACAGAATGGGGGGTAAGGACTGGGCGAAGAAGAAGGAGAAGGCGAGGCAGAACGCCGAGGAGCTTGCTTCAGAGCTTGTGCATCTCTATGCTACACGGCAGCACACTCCCGGCTATCCCTTCGAGCGTGATACCGACTGGCAGGTGACCTTCGAGGCATCCTTTCCCTTTACCGAGACTCCCGATCAGCTGAAGTGCATCGAGGAGATAAAGGCCGACATGGAGGACAGCCGCTGTATGGACAGACTTGTCTGCGGAGATGTCGGCTACGGAAAGACGGAGATTGCATTCCGTGCCGCTTTCAAGGCCGTCATGAGCTCGAAGCAGGTTGCATTCCTCGCCCCGACCGTGATTCTTGCCCAGCAGCACTACGAGAATTTCAAAAAACGTGTTGCCGACTTTCCTGTAAGGAGCGGTCTCTCGACACGCTTCGTCTCTCCTAAGGAGAACAGGGCCGTACTCGAAGGCGTCAGAAACGGCTCGATCGATGTTCTCTTCGGCACGCACAAGATACTCTCGAAGGATGTTGTCTTCAAGGACCTGGGACTTCTCATCGTTGATGAGGAGCAGCGCTTCGGCGTCAGGGACAAGGAGAAGATCAAGACTCTGAAGAGCACGATCGACTCCCTCACGCTCTCTGCCACCCCGATACCGAGAACACTCTACATGTCGCTTTTGAAGGTCAGGGATATGTCACTTCTGACAACTGCCCCGAGGGAGAGACTCCCCATCGACACATATATCGGGGAATACGATATAGATATGGTGAAGACGGCGATAGAGAAGGAGCTCGCTCGCGGCGGCCAGGTCTTCTACCTCCATAACAGGGTGGAAGACATAGAGGAAGTCGTGATGATGCTGAAGAGGATTGTTCCTTCTGCAATCATCGAGTCGGCCCACGGCCAGATGGACGCAGAGCGGATGGAGGAGGTGATGCACCGCTTCATATATGAAGGCGTGCAGGTCCTGGTATCTACGACGGTCATCGAAAACGGAATCGACATCCCGAACGTCAATACAATCATAGTCGACAGGGCCGACAGGATGGGTCTGGCACAGCTCTATCAGCTGAGGGGAAGAGTCGGACGCAGCGACAGGAAGGCCTATGCTTATCTCTTCTATCCCGATGGTTCTTCACTCAAGAGTGATGCAATAAAGAGACTGAAGGTCCTGAGCGAGAACACATCCCTCGGCTCGGGCTTCAAGGTCAGCATGAAGGATATGGAGATAAGAGGTGCGGGAAACATCCTCGGCCGCGAGCAGTCGGGACACCTCGAAGCCGTCGGACTCGATATGTACCTGCGTCTTATCGAGGAGGAGATAGAGAAACTCACGAAGAAACCGGAAGAGATAGAGAGGGAGGTTCTCGTTCAGCTTGACTACACAGGCTTCATCCCCGATTCATACATCCGCGATCCTGCGGCGAAGTTCGAACTGTACAAGAAGATCGCATCTGTCAGGACAGAGGGCGAGCTCGACGGCCTCAAGAGCGAGATCGAATCGAAGTACGGGGAGGCAGGAGAGGAGGTGGAGAACCTCTTCTGCATTGCCGAGATAAAGATCGTCGCTCGCGAACTCAGGATATCGTCACTCAAGGAATACAATGGCGTCATCGACGTCGTATTCGACGAGGTCTCTCTTCTCAATCCGACGAAGGTCGTCTCTCTTATAACGCTTTCTGCCGGCAGGGTTAAACTCGACCCGAGACAGTTCAATCATCTTATGATATCAACAGGAACGGTGTCACTTCGCGACAAGGCTGTGCTCATACTCGAAACACTCAGGAGACTTAAATAATGGAAGAAAAGGAACTATTCGAAAAGCTGCATAAAATAGAACTCAGAGAGGGAAAGGAGAGGACGATCAAGAGCTATGTGCTGAGAAACAACGTCCTTGACGATAAGGAGAAGGAGATCTGCCTGAAGTATGCAGATAAGTACTGTCTTTTCTATGAGGACAGGATGATGGACTGGGAGAAGATCTTCGGCAACAGGAACGATACCGTCATTGAAATCGGCTTCGGTAACGGCTACGTAACATCCCAGATGGCACTCATCAAACCCGAAAACAACTACATAGGACTCGAGGTCTATCTCAAGGGCTTCGTGCAGCTCCTGTCCCAGCTGGGAGAAAACAGCATCGAGAACGTCAGGATAATGCGCTTCAACGCAGTAGACGTCCTTGAACATATGGTTCCGGACGGCTCTGTCAGCGGCTTTCATATCTTCTTCCCCGACCCCTGGCCGAAGAAGAAGCATCACAAAAGAAGAATCATGAATCCGGAGTTTCTCCATCTCCTCGCCACAAAGCTTAAAAGGGGAGGCTATATCTACATGGTGACCGACTGGGAGGAGTATGCCGAGGAGGTGCTTCGCCTTGTGGACGGAGAGAAGGATCTCTATAACCCATTCTACGACTTCGCTCCCCCTGTCACCTGGAGACCCCAGACCAAGTTCGAGCAGAAGGGCATCAACAAGGATTACATCATCAACGAAATCTGGTTTGAAAAAAAGTGAGTCATCGCCGATAATGAAATCAAGGAGAAGACTATGGCATACACAATGAACATCAGAGGAAGACAGATTTATCTCGCACTGATGGCATCGTCAGAGGCAGGGGACTACATCGTGTACGAATGGAATGACGGAGTCTTCATTCCTTCCGATGATGAAAACTTTCCGGCTCTCGACGACGATGACGAGGACGAGGAGATGAACGATTTCGATGATCTTTATGATCTTCCGTTCCATGACGATGACGAAGATGACGATGATGAGGAAGATGATGAGGAGGATGAGGATGACGTCGAATCTGCCGTCAGAGAGGACATCGAGGCGATACTCAGCGAGGGCTTCATTCCCCAGGGCGGTGTTAGCACCGTCATAACACCCGAATACACAACCTGCTATACACAGGCATTCTACCGGAAGAAGTGAGAATCGACAGCCTTGTCATAAATCCCGGGAGAAGTCGGTAAAACATATGTTTAGGTTACTGTGGCGTTCGAGAGAATGTCTGCCTTCTCTGATGAAGGCCCAGGACTCTTCATATTTATCCGAAACTTTTATTTCTCGGTGATTGATGAATTCGAGAAATTTATCAACGTTATTTGAGTATCTGTTTGAAAATTGCATTGCGAGTTTTGTTTTTTCGATTGGATTGAGGTTGGTCAGATTATACAACACATGATCAAGATTGGATGACATGTAGTAAACCTCATATGGAATTTTTCTGATAGTTCTGGTTTTGACGAGCTTGTTTATACATTCTTTTTTCTGCCTGTTCCTCTTCTTAATCGAGTCGACTTTGTCTGTTAGTATATTGATTTCCGTATAAATGGTTTTTGAAGCATTTTGGTCGAAGAGGATCTCTTTTTCTTCAATATATGCTCCATCCATATCTAAGATATGAATGTATTTTACGACATCCGAGAATCTGATTCGCGCCCGCTTTACAAATTCTGTTAATCTTGATCCAAGTTGATTCAGAATCGTAGTGCTCGTTGACATCGGATTCAGTCTTGTTGTAATGTCGCCGTATTCAACCCATATGTGAACGGCTGCATCTCTGTATACGTTTTCCAGTATTTTCGCAAGAGCTGTCCTGTCGGAAGGTCCTTCAACAAGGACGAAGATGACTTTGTTCTTATTTTTCACCCAATCCTCCAGCTTCGAAAAGTGCAAGTTCTATGTCGCTGTTGTTAGTCCTGTCATAAAGATTATTGTAGGGAACACCAAGAAATATGCTACGGTAGTAAGTATCCCGGAGATTATGTGAGCCTTTAATGTTTCTGAGCCTTATGAATCTGTTGTCAGGATCCGTCGTAGTGAATGCTACACATCCTTTATCGAGAGTCTCAAGAGGTCTCAGGTTATGTGCAGTAAAGATAAGTTGTCCGAAACCTGCTCCGGATATTATCGACAGGAGCTCCCCCAGGAGGTATTCGAATATGCTTGTATCCAGTTCATCTATTACGACGGTGACTGTGCTGTCTGTCATGACATTGGCAAAGAGGTTTACAATAGATACAAGCTTCTTGATCCCTTCACTTTCGTTTGAAAAGGGAATTCTCGTTCCATTTCTTTCAGACATTATCTCAATGTATGTTATCGATTCACCTTTTTCGTCATATCTTGTTTCATGAGCGTCCAGAGAGACGCAGAGACCGGGGATTATTGTCCCTAGTACTATGTTGACATTCAAAAGTATATTACGGACCAGATCAAGTGAAGCGGTGGGAATTTCTGCTTCTCCGTCAATGGGAACGGCGATTGTTCCTCCGCCTTCACCGATCTTGAAATTCAAAGGCTGTGCATTCATTGAGACTAAAGCGTTGTTTGTTGTGTTAATAACAAAGAAATAATTGCGTCCGTATTGAGAGAGTGAAGAGAGAAGTGAGAAGTAGTGGTGTGCACTATCGTCCCCGGTTTCAGCGGCTCTTTTTTCAATCAGTGACAGAGTATCATCCGAAAAGATGAATGATCTTGAGTTCTCACGAGTATCGTAAAGTATTTTATTCAGCTCATTATCCTTATCGTTTCCGAAGAGCAGATTCTTCTTCGATACGGGTGTAATCAGAACACTTTCCGATGTGTCGATGATTCTGCCGATTCTTTCATCTTTCTCTTTATATAATCTTGTTTTAAGAATTTCGTCATATACCATTACTGATTTTTTCGTTCCTCTGCCGTCTGGCGAATCAATGCCTTTTATCGAGAACGAATAGATTACTTCAACTGAAAACTCTTCATCTTTTCTGAGGAGGAATGAATATGTAAATGATGACGACTCCGAGTCTTTCTTTATGCATGAGGCGAATGCTTGAGGAACCTGTTCTCCTGACAGAACATATTTGAGAATTGAGAAAGCATTCACGAGCGCCGTTTTTCCGGAGCCGTTCTGCCCGTATAGACCGAGTATGGAACCGGGCCGATCAGAGTTTTCCCTGCTGAATGACAGCATTCCCTTTCTGATGTTCATGAAATTGATTATTCTTACATCATTGATCCTCACTGAATATTTATCCATGGTGTCCTCCATACGGTAAATATAGCATGCATTATGATAATTCACAACAATAAATACGGTAATCGTAAGTAAAAGTTTCGATTACGAAAGTTATTTCTTCAACTCCGGCTTCATAAAAGTATATGAGGAGGCACAATCTCCGACATCTGTCTCACTTTGGAAAATATTTCATCGATTTCTGGAAAAAGTCTGACAAAATCCGTAATTTTCCTGTCTTAAGAGATAAAGGATCAAAAAAATGAATATGGGCTTTATTAAACAGGATTACTATCTGCTATGCAATCGTCTCCTATATATGCACCGTCTGTATCTATGATATGT
>CAVACS010000078.1:0-10975 GCA_963587105.1 Anaerovoracaceae bacterium
GTGTGACAGCGGAAAACGACATTCCTCTTATCTGTGACGAGATACAGTGCGGAATGGGAAGAAGCGGAAAGGTCTTCGCATTCGAGTATGCGGGTATCGTTCCGGATGTCATTCTTGCGTCAAAGGCTATCGGAGGCACTCAGCCGATGAGCGTCGTCATCTACAACAAGAAGCTTGATGTATGGGGACCGGGCACACATGCGGGAACATTCAGAGGCAATCAGCTTGCTATGGCGGCCGGTACTGTCGTCATGGAGACGATTTCGAAGCCGGAGTTCCTTGCCGATGTTGTGAGAAAGGGGAATCTCTTCAAGGAGAGGCTCTTTGCACTCCAGAAGGAATGCCCGATCATCGGAGACGTAAGAGGAAAGGGCCTTATGCTCGGTATAGAGTTCGTCGATCCCGAGGGAGAGAAGGACATCATGGGACATCCGTGTGAAAGCGGCAGAATATGTGCAGAAGTACAGAAGCTCTGCTTCGAGAACGGACTTGTAATGGAGAAGGGTGGCAGAAACGGCTCTGTTATGAGATGCCTCACCGCACTCAATATTTCAGACGAGGATCTCGAGAAGGGAATTTCCATCTTTGAGAAGGTCGTCAGAGAGATAAGCCGCCGTTATGTCTGATTTTCCATCCATATTTGCAAACGATGAAAGAACAAGAAAGGAATATGAAGCTGTGGTTGAAAAGACCATGGCTTCTTTTCTCTCCTCACTCGGGGATGACAGCGCATTCTCCGGTATAAATCCGTATGTGCTCAGAGAGAAGGTGAGAGAGCTCGGCTTCCTTCCCGAGAAGGGACTGGGTTTCGACAAGACTCTCGAGAAGGTGGAGAATGTGATTCTCCCGTCCCTCCTCAGAACATGGTCGACGAAGTATATGCCGCACCTCCATTCTCCCGCTTTAATGGAGACCATCTCCTCCGAGCTCCTCATCGCCTCGTTCAACGACAGTATGGACAGCTGGGACCAGGGACCTGCAGCGACGGAGATTGAAGTGAGCATGATAGACGGTCTGAAGAAGCTCTACGGCTACACGGATGATGCGGACGGCACATTCACATCGGGGGGCTCGCAGTCGAACATGAGTGCGATAATCTCGGCACGCGACCGTTACTGCAGCAGAGAGCTCGGATGGGACGTGAAGAAGAGAGGCCTTCCCGACAAGTGGAGAAAACTCAGGCTCTACACTTCCGAGATATCACACTTCTCGATGGATAAGTCGGCCCACATACTGGGACTGGGTTACGATGGAGTGAGGAAGATTCCGGTTGATTCGAAGTACCGTGTAGATATCGCTGCTTTCGAAAGGATGCTCGAAGAGGACACGAAGGCGGGGCTTCTTCCGTTTGCTGCCGTTGCGACAATCGGCACGACTGACTTCGGCTCGATCGACGACATTGCCGCCATGCGCATACTCTGCACCCGGTACCATATGCATCTTCATGCCGATGCTGCATACGGTTCGGCAGCCGTTATGAGCAGCAGATACAGAGAGCGTCTGGGGGATCTGAGCCTGGCAGATTCGATTACCGTCGACTTTCATAAGATGTTCCTCCTTCCCATATCGTGTTCGGCAGTTCTCGTGAAGGACAGGACTCTTCTCGAGCCCTTCGAGCTGCATGCAGATTATCTCAACCGTGAGGAGGACGAGGAGGACGGCTATATAAACCTCGTCGGCAAGAGCATGCAGACGACACGCCGCTTCGATGCTCTCAAACTCTTTATGGCATTCCAGACGAGGGGAAGGGACGGCTATGACGAAATCGTTACGCGCCTTATAGACAACGCAGCTCTCTTCTATTCGATGATAAAGGACGACGATGACTTCATTACTTCTGTAGAACCCGAGCTGTCGTCTGTAGTATTTGCACTCAATGCCTCCGACGAAGTGAACAGAAAGGCCCGGCGTGCACTTCTTGACGAGGGGACCGTAATCGGACAGACGACTGCATCCGGCCGTGTGATGCTGAAGTTCACGCTTCTGAATCCCAGACTCACGAAAAAGGACTTCGAGGATGTAATAAGTGCTCTCAAAAGGCTGAAGAGAGAGCTTGGCTGATCAGAGGATCCCCTCTTTGGGAATCTCTTCGAATAGTCTTCTTCTCCGGGCCTTTCTTCTTCCGGCCTGTCATAACGGATGACTGAAAGAGAGTGCCTGCCAATGACAGGCTTTCATCTTAGTCCGTCACTTCGTTACTGCAGAATACAGAATTCTCCTCTGGCGCTCATTTCACCAGCTGCCACCTCCGCCTCCGGAGAAGCCTCCGCCGGCATAACCGCTGGAAGAAGATGATGATGAGGAGGAAGAGGACGAGGAGGAAGAGGATGAGACGTAGCGCGAGAGCTCTGCGGTGTACGATTGGCTCATGGCAGAGAAGATGGTGTACCAGACAGCACATGCATCTGCATTCGGTCTCCGTTTTCCTCTCTCGTACCAGAGAGGATCCTCATACATCAGACTTTTGTGGCTTTCGACCCATTCCTCCGCCAGATTCAGTGCAACAGCATATGAAAGGAGTGCTCCGTAATCGTCTCTTGTGTCGTTCACTCCTCCGTTCTCGGCTATGAATGTTCTGAGACCGAGACAGCTCTGGTATATATCATGTCCGTATCTGCTCTTCTGCTCGACGTGACTCGAGATGAATGTTCCGAGGGTTATGGAGATGACGTTGATGATGACGGCCCAGATTATCTCGGGACTGTTGAGATGTGTCGTTTTCGCCAGTGAAAGAAGAATCAGCGCCGCCACGAATGCAGTAAGAGAGGGAACGGCGAGAGAAGCTGCTCTCTTTGCCTTCGTCCATATCTCCCTCCGGCCCTGATAGAGCGAGCCCGATACGGCTGCGATCACATATATGATTACAAGTATGAGCGAGAAGAGGAAGGAGAGAAGGCCGGGGAACTTCGCCGCCATGAGGATACCGTCGACAATTGAAAGGGCGAAGAATGCAAAGATCAGGATGCTCTCGAGCCTGGTGCTCAGTCTGTTCTTCAGACTCTTCTCTCCCTCGGAGAACTTCTTTCCCATCTTCTTGACAACCTCTTTGTTGTAGCCGATCGTGAATGTGGAGCTTATGATCGAGTAGAATGTCGTGCTGCTCCTTTTTCCCTTGAAAACTAGCTTGAAAAGGTTTTTCTCGCTTTCTTCCGCTTCCCGGGGAATATCCATGAGCTTCACTATGGTGAATTTATTGTCACCCCTGTCGATGATCTTTACATATCCTTTCTCCGCCCAGTAGAGAAGCATTGCAAGAAGGTCTGTCTCATGCCTTCCCTTTGCGTCCTCTAGAATGTATCTGACCTCCATCGGTGTAAGATTGTCGGGGATCTCGGAAGAGGGAACAGGGGAGTAAGGTCTGTCGCGTCCGAAGAGGAACCAGAGAACGAGTGCAAGGACGAAAAGCGCGAGGGAGATGACTACAGAGACGAGAAGAAGGATTGATGAGCTGTCATTCCTCTCTTCCAGCCCTGTCCAGTAGCCTTCATCCATTATGACACGAAGCGTCAGCGCCCCGTAGTTCATGAGGCCGCTCTGTCTCCCGTGGACAGTGAGACCGTCGTCGTCCACAGTGAAGGATCCCGCATTTGTCGAACCCTTCTCTCCGACGGTGACCCACACCCTTCTGCTGTCGATTTTCTCCGGGAATGTCACCGACCATGTTATGTTCCATATCGGGGTGTCCCAGTCAGGCGATATGATATTGTAGTAGAGCTCGTCATATCCATCTCTGAGATCCCTTCCGAGAGAGTAGTCATATTCGATGACATACTCCTTGATTCCCTTTGTATAGCTGTCTTCAGAGCCGAGGTAGAAGCGGTAGTAGCCGTCTTCCTTCTCCGTCTTGAAAAGGTCGTCGCTTTGAAATGAACTCACAGTTGCAATGATCGGATCTGCGAAGTTGCCGTCGGGGTTCGAGAATCTGTACTGGATATCACGATAGATGCCGTGGGAGGCAGCATAGAAGTCACAAAGGATGGTCTCCCTTATGTGAAGCGTCGAGTCGGGTGATGCCGTTATCTCTATATCATAGGATTCGATGATGAAGTTTTCGGCTCCGACAGAGAAGGCGAGAAAGAGGACGAGAAGGATGAGTGCGGCTTTCTTCATGTAAATCTCCTCCTCTGATTATAGCCTCAGAGAGGGCTATTTTCAAAGTATTTCCCTCTTATCATCGACACGGCGTTGTGCTACCCTCTTGGCATGAAAAAAGTCTTGGTTGGTATGTCGGGCGGTATCGACAGCTCCGTCGCCGCAGCACTATTGAAAGAGCAGGGGTATCTTGTCGAAGGAATCACGATGCTCATCTGGCGTAAGGATTCCCCATATCCGGCACCTGTTTCCGCAAACAGCTGCTACAATCCTGAGAAAGAGGAGGACATACGTGAGATCGAGGAGATCTGTCGCAGGATCGGCATTGCTCACCACACAGTCGACTGCTCGGATCTCTATGAATCGACGGTTCTGAAGAATTTCAGGGACGAGTACATGCACGGCCGCACTCCAAATCCCTGCATATGGTGCAACAGTCGCATAAAGTTCGGTGCCATGGTGGAGAAGGCAAGGGAGATCTTCGATTTCGATTACTTTGCAACAGGACACTATGCCCGCATAAGAAAGAATGAGAAAACAGGAAGGTATGACCTTCTGAAAGCCCTCGACGGAAAGAAGGACCAGTCATATTTTCTATCGCGCCTGACGCAGGAGCAGCTCTCGACGACGCTCTTTCCCCTCGGAGAGATGACTAAGGACGAGGTAAGAAAGATTGATGTTTCGCTGGGTTTCCACAGAGAGGGAATGAGCGAGAGCCAGGATTTCTACAGCGGGGATTATACCGACCTCTTGGAGGTCGAGGACAGAGAGGGTGACATCATCCTCTCCGATACGGGGAAGAAGGTCGGGGTGCACAGCGGCTTCTGGCACTATACGATAGGACAGAGAAGGGGACTGGGTATCTCCTATTCGGAGCCGCTCTATGTCGTCTCACTCGACCCGGAAAGAAACGAGGTCGTCGTCGGCACGGAGAAGTACATCAGAGGACTGGGGGTTGTCTGTCTCAACCCCAACTGGGTGGGGGAGACTGATTTCGAGAGCGGCAGAATATATTCTGCAAAGATACGCTCGACATCCCCGGGAGTCCCGGCAAAGGCGGAGAAGACCCCGGGCGGCTTCAATCTCACATTCTCCTCGAGTGTGAAGGCACCGACTCCCGGACAGAGCGCCGTCGTCTATGACGGGGACAGAGTCATTGCATCGGCCGTCATAGAGAGTGCCCTGAGGGAGGGCTAGAAGCTGTAGCGGTATCCTATGCGGGTGCAGAAGAGACCTGTAATCATGAGGAGGGTTCCCACTCCGTCGTCGCCGGCGAAGAGGAATACATGGTTGAGAGTTCTCTCTCCCGTTGATTTGTCCTTCGTCATGATAAGGGCATAGAGCGGGACGTTGGTCTCGAGGTAGATGCCGTTGTGTTCGTTGAAGTTCCATCCCAGTCTGAGTCCCACTTCTGCAAAGCCTCCCGCTATCGTTCCGAGGAGATCGAGATTGACATAAAGTCCGGCAATGCCTGCCGAGAGATCTAGGTCTACCGCGCTGCTCTTCAAGACGTCGAACTTTGCGTAGATGTCCCCCGCATATGCAAGAGTGAGGCTGCCCTTGAGAGCCTGCCAGAACTGCTCGCCTCTGCTTACTCCTTCCCCGGGCTCCTGCAGCATGCTGATAACGACAAGATTGGGAAATCCCGAGTCGAGGTTGAGTCCGAATTCCCATCTTTCTATGTCTCTGCTGACTCCTATCTGGCTTACGTAGATGCTGCTTCCCGTGTGGAGATTCCACTGGGATCCCGATTTCTCGAATGCAGAAAGTGAAAGAGGCAGAAGCAGTGCCAGAACGAGCACTATCGTCAGTGTCTTTTTCATCCTTTTTTCTCCTTGTATCACCTGACTTCAATCAGAGTGTAGCGTCTTGTGCCGAGTCCTATGCTTTCGGCATATTCAAGTCCCTGCTTCCAGTTCGTGTCCGGATGGAGGGTTGTGAAGTGGTCGTGATTGTGTTCACATTTTCCGCTCAGGGCCGTTCCGGGGTTGACGGGAGATGCATTTACAGCGTCTGCACATGCCTGGTCGAGAGCCACGGGGTCGAAGGACGCAAACATGCCGATGTTGGGGACTATCGGAAGATCGTTCGTGCCGTAGCAGTCGCAGAGGGGGGAGACGTCGATTACAAGACTTATGTGGAAACACGGTCTGTTCTGAACGACGGCCTTTGCATATTCCATCATCCTCATATTGAGCTCTTCGGCCGAGTTGTCGACTGTCGGTACAATCGCGTTCACCGGACAGACGGGAAGACAGCGGCCGCATCCGACGCATTTCTCTTTGTCTATGGAGCATTTTCCGTCAGTGAAGATCTGTGCCGAGTGCGCACATGATAGTGTGCACCTGTGGCAGCCGATGCATTTTCCGGCAATCACCACGGGCTTACCCTGGTTATGCATCTCCATCTTTCCCCTTCTCGAGCCCGAGCCCATTCCTATGTTCTTCAAAGCACCTCCGAAGCCTGTCGCCTCGTGACCCTTGAAGTGCGAGAGGGAGATGAAGATGTCTGCATCCATTATGGCGCGTCCGATTTTGGCCCTCTTCACGTATTTCCCGTCGACCGGGACCTCTATATCGTCGTCGCCCTTTATTCCGTCGGCTATTATGACGTGAGCTCCTGTCGTGACGGGGCCGAAGCCGTTGAGCGATGCCGTTTCAAGATGGTCGACTGCATTCTTTCTCGAGCCGACGTAGAGTGTGTTGCAGTCGGTGAGGAAGGCCTTTCCCCCGTTCTTCTTCACTCTGTCTACGACGACCTTCGCCCAGTTGGGCCTCAGAAAGGCCAGATTGCCGCTCTCTCCGAAGTGGAGTTTCACCGCAGCATAGCGGTTGTTGAAATCGATAGTATCGAAGCCTGCTTCCGAGATAAGTCTGTCGAGCTTTTCGAGTAAACTCCTGCCGTCTGTTGTACGAAGATTTGAATAATAAACCCTGCTTTCCATGTTATCCTCTTTGAAAGAGTTTAACACAGAAGAGCAAAGGACGCTATTTTTCTTTGTCCTTGAATTTCACTATGGATTCCGTCTTTCTGAAGAGCTTCTCGAGGCGCTGCAGTTCGCTTTCGCTGAGGGCCGCTCTCTCTATAAGATCGGAGAGGAACTGCTCGGTCCACTTCTTCTCTTCGTCCCATTTGTAGTAGCCGATCTCCTCGAGATTGGCTGACATTGAGTCTACGGCTCTGTCGATCCTTTCCTTTGTCACTGCGACAAGTCCCGTCCTGTACTCCATCCCGCCCGTGAAGAGGGCGTAGCATATGATCTGGACCGCCTGGCTGAGATTGAGCGATGGAAAGAGGGGGGATGTGGGGATTGTGCATATTGCGGCGCACATGTTCACTTCGTCGTCCCTGAGGCCGTCGGCTTCGCGTCCGAATACTATCGAGACCCTGCCCTCCGGAAGCGACTTTATCTTATCGGAGAGCTGCTCGGGTGAGTATGAACTCATCTTTCTGAACTTTCCCCTTCTTCTTGTCGCCCCCACAGTGAATATGGAGGATGAGAGCGCCTCCTCGAGGGTGGAGCAGCGCTTCGCATTCTCCCATATGTCTGCGGCGTGGAGGGCGAGAGTACGTACCCTGTCCTCGTCGTAGACTCTGCCTCCGACTATCGTGAGCTTTGTCAGGCCCATCGTCTTCATCGCTCTGCAGACAGAGCCTATGTTGGCTCCGTCCTGGGTATCTACAAGAACTATCTCTATTCTGTCGCCGGCCGAAATCATGTTCATGAGTTTCATTCTATTCACATGAGGCTTTTTTTTCTATAATCAGAACAGAACGAGGGTAAAAATGGAAAGGAACAAGGTTGCAGAAAGGGTTCTTATATTCATCGGAATAGTTCTTGCGCTGGCGATTCTTAAGATCGGGGCGTCCGTAATCGTTCCGTTCGCAATCGCCATATTCGTCTTCATGCTTGTGAGTCCGCTTATGGAGAAGATGAAGAAGATCGGCATTCCGACTGTACTCTCCATTGCACTGATTCTCCTCTTTACGACGCTCTTCTGCCTCTGTTTCGTCTACATAATAATAGCCATGATAAACGTCCTGATGGCGGAGCTTCCGACATACCTGAACAAGGTGACGGTATTCGATGACTATATCTCCTCCTGGATCAGGGACCTCTTCAATATTGAAAAGGATGAATTTCCTTCGATAATCAAGATGCTCAACATCGACTGGGCCCAGTACATGAAGACCATACTCAGCACTCTCTCGTCGGCTTCTGCGTCGATTGTCGGCGATGTTGCGATGGTGATCGTATATCTTTTGTTCCTTCTCATGGAGGAGGCCACGATATTTCCGAAGATTCATGCCGCATTCCCCGAGTCGAAGAAGGAGGCGTCTGTTCTCGTAAGGAGGGTTGCACGGCAGACATCCCGCTATCTTTCTGTAAAGATTCTCATAAGCCTTGCAACGGGAGCATGCTTCTACCTGATAGCTGTACTCAGCAGGATGGACTTCCCTCTTGTATGGGGCGTTCTGGCATTTCTTCTCAACTTCATTCCGACGATCGGAAGCATCGTCGTGACTATTCTTGCGACCTTCATGGCAGCCATCCAGTTCATGCCGCAGTGGGGTATTGTGATAGTCGTATTCCTGGGCTTCCTTGCAACGGAGATGATCCTGGGCAACATCATCGACCCCAAGCTCCAGGGTGCACAGCTCAATATGTCGCCGCTCATCATTCTCATCATGCTCGCCATCTGGGGCTATATATGGGGAATCGCGGGAATGTTCCTGGCTGTTCCCATCACCTGTGTTCTCCAGGTCGTATGTGCAACGATTCCCTCCCTGAGGCCTCTATCCATCATGCTCTCTTCGGGCGGTAATCTCGAAAAATGCGAGGAGTAATATATGGAAATCATCTGTCTCGATCTTGAAGGGGTTCTGGTCCCCGAAATATGGATTGCCTTTGCCGACAGGGTCGGCATTCCCGCCCTCAGACGTACGACACGTGACGAGCCTGATTACCATAAGCTCATGGCATGGCGTATGAATATCCTGAGGGAGAACCATCTCACCCTGGGTGATATTCAGAACACGATTGCCTCGATAAAGCCTCTTGAGGGGGCTGGAGAGTTTCTTGAAAAGGTGAGAAGTCTCACGCAGGTCGTCATTCTCTCCGATACCTTCGAGGAGTTTGCGTCCCCTCTGATGAAGCAGCTGGGATGGCCGACCATTCTCTGCAACAGTCTCGTCGTCGATGAAAGCAACATGCTTTCAGATATCAGGATGAGGATCGAGGACGGGAAGAGAAAGGCCGTAGATGCCTTCAGAAGCCTCAACTACCGTACCTTTGCAGCCGGTGACAGCTACAATGACCTCACCATGATAATGAGAGCCGACAGCGGGGCGCTCTTCCGTGCGCCGCAGAATATTCTCGAGGAGTATCCCGCTCTTCCGCTCTGTACGACGTATGACGAGTTCTACGCCGTAATCGAGGATTTCGTCAGAAGCGGAAGGTAGTCCTTTCCTCCCCGATGAGTGTGTCCGGGCCGTGTCCGGGATGGACGAGAGTCTCTCCGCTGAGGGAGAGAAGATTCTCAAGGCTCTTTCCCAGATCGCCGCAGCTGCCTCCGAGGTCGGTGCGTCCCTCTCCTCTGTAGAAGAGTGTGTCTCCCGGGAAGAGAAGAGCGTCATCTTCTGAGTATAAAGATACCGAGCCCGGTGTATGGCCGGGTGTTCTTATGACTCTGAAGGGCCCGATATTCTCTTCATAATCGACGGGTGAGAGATCCTCCGGAATATTGTAGAGGGAGAGGGGAATGCCGAATGCGGAGAGGTACCTTCTGTTCTCCTCGAGAAGAAAGATGTCGTTCTTCCCGAGATAGACGGGAGTGGCGGGAAAGAGAGATAATACGTCACCGATTCCCATTATATGGTCGAAGTGGCCGTGCGTCAGAAGGAGGGCGGTGAGCTTCCCCTTTTCCTTTATCAGACTGCACATCCTTTCGTTCCCGTCGGGGGCGTCGATGAGAAATACGTCCTCACCCTGTTCGATAAGGTAAGAGTTGGTGCTGAAGAGTCCCGAGGTGATCTTTGTTGTTTTCATGGTTTTATTGTAGCATAAAAATACCCGGGCTTTCCTCCCGGGCTCTCTCATCCTGATTTCTCTTATTTGTTAGAGTAGTTGATCTGGGCCTCTCTGCCGTTGATGTCCCTGCCGTTGAGGAGGCTGATGGCCTTCTCGCAGTTCTCTTCGCTCATCGTTATGAACGAATACTTGTCATGGACGCGGAGGGAATATATGTCGTCTCTTGTGATTCCGAGTTCCTTCTGCAAGAGGAGGGAGAGGTTCTTTGCATAGAGGTGCTTCATCTTGCCGACGTTGAGATAGAGCGTCTTTGCATCCTCCGGAAGGGGCTTTTTCTCGCTCTCGGCCTCACTCCCGGAGACGCCGTTCTTCATTTCCTTTTCTGTATTCGGTCTTTCCTTCCTTTCCTTTCTTTCGCTTCTTTCACCTCTGGGACCGTTCTTCGGGGCCGAGAGCAGCTCCTTGAGAAGCATTGCCGAGAAGTAGCCGCGGCGTGTGAACGGAACGCTCTGCCTTATTGTCTTCCTGATAGCTTCAATCTCGTCCGGATTTTCGCATGAGCCGAGCTTGCCCATGATTCTGTCGATAGTCTCTTTCAAGACTTCCTGTGAAAGCTCTGTCTTATCACTTTCCATTGTTATCTCCTGTACACGCCCGCAAGGGTGCGGGGTTGAAAAATAAGACGTTGTGAATGGGTAAACGTCTTCCTGTCCGTCCTTTTCAGATGAGAGATCGGGCCGACAGTGATAGAATAATTAGCTGGCTTCTCATTTGTCAACGGCTCATCGGTTTTATGTGGCCTTTCGCTGTTTTTAGTGGGTAAGAGCATCCCGAGATAGTGAGAAGGGAGTT
>CAVACS010000079.1:0-10933 GCA_963587105.1 Anaerovoracaceae bacterium
GAATGGAATTACACTGTGTCACCCAAAATGACTAACTAAATTATGCACAGTTCCTAACATAGATTTAACCTGCCTTCCCGCCACTATGTGCAATGCGCTATAAGAGACGAGAGGCAGCGAAGTAGCGAGAGAGGAGTCAACCGGAGACAAGGAAGGAATCTGTCCTTGAGAATACTGATTTCTGATCGGAGAACACCTCTTTATAATCTGTAGAAAACCCTCCTGCCGCTTTGAGGAGAAGGGCTCTTATCGATGTAATTCCCGTGCTCAAGCCCCGGGAGGGCGGATAATCCTCCTCTACTTTAGAGCGGTGTCAATAACTCTCTGAGGCCGCGATCAGAGGAGTCTAGAGAAGAACAAACCTTTCTGGCAGAGGAGGCATATTATTCTGCTGTTTTTCTTGATATCGTCAGGAGTCACAGCTTCTCGATTCTGCACTCATGCTTCTTCGTCTTCCTGTCGTAGTTGATGCCGACAAGGAGAATATTGTCCGTGTAATCTTTGATGGAATCCGGATACTTTTTCTCTTTTATCTGGTCGACGGCACTCACGGCATCCTTATTCCATTTAAGCTCGATGACGAGTGCCGGATACTCCCTCACATTTTCCTTTCTCGGGATGAAGACAAAATCAACGAATCCCTTTCCGGATGGTGATTCGCGCCTGGGGTTATAGTAATGATCAATTGAGCTGAGATAGGCGACAACGAGAACACTCGACAGGCTGTTCTCGTCATTGTACTTCACACTCGGGATATACTTATCGTGTATCCTTTCGATGCCCTCTGCTACTCTATCTCCATCCAGATTAATGGTAGCCTCAAGAATATGGTCGGATTCTTCGAGAAGCACCAGACTTTCGTGCCATGTTCTCTTCTTTACGGCGCTGTTCATCTCGAGCCTGATTTCTTCATTCGGGATGAATGCCGTCCTCTTCTTCTCATTGTATCCGAGGTATCCGAGATGAATAAGGTACGTCAGAACATCATCCTTGGAGGCAAAAGAGACAACGTCATTCTGGAACTCTGTTGTATCCACTTCAACTTCACCTCCTGCGACAGTTAGAAGAATATCTTCTTTCAGGCCCTCATAATTCATGTTTATGAGGGGTAATACAGCCTTGTAGGAAGAGGTGTTTGACCAGTAGCTCTTATACTTTCCGCTGAGCATGGCACTCACAACTGCACGCGGGTTATAAACATTCAAGCCGTCAACAAGGTAACCGTCATACCATCTCTTGACTTCTTTGTAATCGGCCTTGTACAAGAGAGAAAGTGTCCGGACTTCATCTTCTGTAAAACCGATATATTCAGCAAAAGGTCCTGCATCCAATATAGTGTACTCTGTAAAGTTATTAAGGGCAGACTGAGTTTTTTCCCTGATAATCGGAAGAATACCCGTAAGATATGCAAGTGCCACATACTTTGCAGCCTGAGTCCCCTTGAATATACTTCTGAGGAATGAGATGTATTCTTCCTGCACCCTCTGATTATTCGCATCATCCCGTATAAGTACATCCCACTCGTCGACGATGATTACAAATCTGTTTCCTGTTGAATCAAAGATTCTCGACAGCACTGCAAAGAGCGAGCTGTCGCTTTCTGTAACTAACTCTGGATAGTATCTGCCGAGTTCTCTGATGACTTCTTTTTTGATATAAGAAACAACATTATCCGGTCCGCCGGCGGGGTCTATGCACTCCTGTATATCGAGGTGGATGACATCATATTTGTTGAGGTATTTCTCAAAGTCGGGAGAAGATCCTATCTTAAGAGAAGAGAAGAGGCCTGATGAATCAGCTCCTTTCGAGTAGTAGGCAGAGAGCATATTGGCAGTCATTGACTTACCGAAGCGGCGGGGACGGCTGTTGCATATGAAAGCACTCGGGGTTTCCAGTATTTCATTGGTAAAACCGATGAGTCCGCTCTTGTCGACATATATCTTATCCTTCAAAGCACCTTTGAAAGCTGTATTATCGGGATTGACGAATTGTCCCATACCGTATGCTCTCCTTTATCATTTGATTTCAGCTCTGCCGCCGGCATGAAAGAGTTGAC
The DNA here is from genome assembly GCA_963587105.1 of Anaerovoracaceae bacterium. Taxonomy (GTDB): domain Bacteria; phylum Spirochaetota; class Spirochaetia; order Sphaerochaetales; family Sphaerochaetaceae; genus Ornithospirochaeta. The sequence goes on from CAVACS010000079.1 coordinate 2,057, forward strand.
GTGAGCCTCCATCCTCGTCTTTCAGAAATTCTACTACAGAAATGGAAAAACATGTAGATGTCAACTTCCGGCCTGTCAGGCTGAAGTCTGATGATTTCGAGGACTGTCGAAAGATTTACCGCTTTTGTTGATCAAGCGGAGAGGAGAAATGTGGACACATGAGCGGCCCCGGGGTCAGCCTGGAACTGAAAGAGCCTGATGGAGAGGCCTGCTACGGAGGAAGATGATACCGCTCTTCTGCATCGGGGAGAGTTCATTCCGCTTATTCTCCGTTTCTGCGGTTATGTTGTACAGAAAGGCTCTCCCTTTCTAGGAGCTGTTGAATGAAAGACCCCGGTTTCCCGGGGTGGAATCTCAGTCGAGAATGCCTGTGAGGTAGGCTATCGTGTACGCCGCCTGACTGAGGGTGATCTTCTCCTCTATGATTGTCATCTTCTCTGTCAGGACTTCGATCTCCTGTGAAAGAACGTCGGTGTGGCTTATGAGGCCGCCCTCATACTGACGCGTAAGAAGATCCAGTCTCTCCTCGGCTTCTTCAAGCTTTAAAGAGTAGTACTCGAGCTTTACCCGGCTGAGCTCGATCTGCGAGAGGTTCTCCTCTGCACTCTCCGTAAGCTGAGCAACTGCCGAGTCGTAGTCGGCAAGTGTTCCTGCAACCTCGCTTGCGGCTCTCTTTACATCGTTGAGCTTCACGCCGCCGTCCCATATCGTGGTGCTGATGGCGAATGTCAGATAGAGGCCGTAATCATTGGTTCTGTACCAGTTCTTCTCCACAAGGGGCATCGACGAGCCTCCGTATGTCAGTGAGACCTGGAGTGCGAAATCCGGCTTCCAGTAGAGAGAGGCCTCGGCGATCTCCTTCTTGAGTTCGTATGCTCTCGTCTGTCCTTTGAGCATGCTGATCGTCGCACTGTCGCTTCTTGTGACGAGGGCCATGACATCGTCCCTGTCGAGAGAAGCTATGGCATTGATCTCGTCCTCGTTGACGCTGTAGTCGATGTTGCCGCCCTCGATATCGTCATTGGCCGTGATGGTCTGGAGACTCTTGAGATTGTCCGAGTACTCCTTCTTCAATTCCTGCTCTTTGACGTCTATCTCGAGAGCGGAGATCTTCGCCTTCGTGACATCCTCCCTCAGGAGCATTCCGTTCTCGTATGCACTCTCGCTCATCCCGACAAGCTCGTCTGCTGCAGCTTTCGTCTCTTTAATGAGCGAGAAGAGCTCATCCATGTAGCACTTCGCCGTGAGCCTTGTTCTGAGCTCTACCGAGAGCTTATCGGCACTGTCCTCTACAGAGAGCGCACGGATGGAGGCTATTTCCGTGTAGAGTGCCACTGCCTTCGGAATCTTTCCCCAGGTGAATATGGGCTGCGTTATCGTAAGGCCTGCGTTGTAGTAGAGGTCGCTCATTCCCTTGTAAAGGGTGACGTACTCACCGGCGGCTGAGCCCGGAACTGTGATTCCGAGCTGGGAGGAGAGCTCGTCCACTCCGATTGTCGTCTTCCCGATAGGAGGGTTCGGCATATATGTACCGCTGAGAAGAAGCGAGATCTGGGGCTGGTAGTTGGCCTTTGCGTCCTTGACGTCTAAAAGGCTCTGGGCGTAGGTCTCTCTCTCCTTTCTCAGTTCGGCGTTTCCCTCTCTCATACTCTCCCTGAGGCTGTCGAACGTGTACGCCGCCTCTGCCTCCTCTCCGGCAGGAAGAGGAGCGAGAAGTACAAGAAGGGAAAGGGCAATAAGTAATATTCGTTTCATTCCCCTCTGTCCTTATTTGTAGAGCATGACGGTGAAGTCCGTGGTCATACTGTTGTAAACGAGCTCTCCGGCCACAATCTCTGAGGCTGTCGAACCGGAGCCGCCTGGGATGTACTTTATAGTGAGCTCTTCAGCTGTCCCCTTATAATCTGAGGTCTTTTCTGTCTTATTATCTGCATATGTAAGTGGTACCTTGACTGCGCTTCCGAGCCCTGAAAAATGGCCGTAGTCGCTGATGATCGTGCTCGAGGAGGCAGTATCTACACGGCCGGTGCGTACGGTGTTTGTGTTGACTGCCTCTGTCCCGTCTCCGAGGTAGAGATAGAGCGTGTCGTTTACATCACAGGTGTAGCCGTAGCCTGTTGCCTTCTTCTTATCGGTTGTATCTTTCGTCCCTTCTGTAATCAGGTACCCCGATATTCCCGACGCCGGGAGTGTGAGGTAGTTCTTTCTGAAGTAGACCTTCTGGGTGACAGAGTCGAGTCTCGAGCCGTCGTCGTCAAGAAGACTGACTACAATTGCCTCCTGCCGCGGATATGCGTTGCTCTTATCTGTCGTCCATGTCCACTTCGGGTCGTCTGAGTCGTCATCCTTGAATGCCGAGAGTGTGACAGTGGGGGAGGCAAGTGTCTTCTTGTATCTGACGCTTATAGTGTACGAGGATGAGCCCGATGTCGTTGTCACGGTACTTGACTTCTCCTCTTCGCCGTTGTTGTAGGCCCACTTGAAGGAGACGGGGTCGCTGACTGAGGCGGAAGCATTGGTCGAGCTGCCGTCAGCGAAGGAGAGAGTGAGCGTTGCTGTCTGCCACTTGCTTGTAAGGTAGACGTTCGTGTTCTTGTACTCCCTGTCGGAGCTGTCGTATGTGCAGTCGATGGATGTGACGGCGGCGTCTGTCATACTCCAGTCGGATCCTGTCTGAATGTCATAGATCGTGACCTTCGGGGCATCGTAATACTTTGTGTTTCCTTCGCTGTCAGTATATGGATCCTTGTAGTCTTCACGGTATTTGACTGTGATCGTCGCCTGTCCGTTTGCGAAGGAATCGATTGTTGCCGATACATTCTGATTCGTTCCGTCGTAGCCGTCTGCATACCTGTATCTGAAGGAGATACCCGATGTGGAGGAAATAGTTGAATCTGTTCCTGCTGCAGTCGAGCCGTTCTCGTCGCTGTCCTTGAGCTTGATCACGAGTGTCTTCGTGACAGTCGCCTTATCCATATAGACGATGCCGAAGTTGTTGGACTTGTCGCTCTGTATCGTCCGGCCGTCGACCTTCACCAGTCCGTAGTCCTTATGGAACGCAAGAAGATAGATTGTCTTGCTGTCGGCATCCTTTCCGTATACGGGACTGTTTGTCATCCATCTGAGGTTCGATATCGAGAAGGAGCCGTCGGATGCGGTTCTTGCACTCGGTACGGATGTATCTGTAAATTCGCTCTTTCCGTCCCATGAGGTGTATTTAGCGTTCCATGCGCTCTCGCTGTCGTATGCATATACCATGACATCCGCGATTCCTCCCGTCGATGCTGAGCTCGTCTCGCGGACACTTCTGTCCTTGACTGTTCCGCTGATTGCGGAATCGAATACAGCCGAGCAGGCTGTGAGCATGAATGCAAGGCTTATAGCCAGTACTGTGAGTTTAACGATTTTCTTCATTTTCTTTATTCTCCCCGGCGGTTGATTCCGTCTTTCTGTTATTCTTTCTGTAGACTCTTCTGAGCTTCCACTTCTCCAGGAGGTAGTAGTAGAGAGGCATCATGTAGAGCGTGAGGATAGTGGAGGTTGCCAGTCCTCCCATGATCACCTGTCCAAGAGGTGCGTAGATTTCGGCACCCTCTCCCTTGGCGACGGCCATCGGGATGACACCCAGGACGGTAGTCAGTGTCGTCATGAGTATTGCCCTCAGTCGTGATGCCGATCCTTCTGCAGTCTCCCTGTCCAGGATATCCTCCTCCTCTTCAAAGGAGAGAAGGCCCAGCGTCTCTGTATATTCATCGAACTCGATTCCCTTTTCCCTCAGCACTTTCTCCCTGTCCTGACGGCGCGCAAGGTTTGCGTAGTCCGCTATGACGATGCCGTTGTTGACGAGCATGCCGACAAGCGAGACGATGCCGAGTATCGAGACGATGCTCATCGACGAATTGAACACAGTCAGCGCAAGCACCGCTCCGATGATACAGAAGGGGAAGAGAAGCAGGATGAGGAAGGGCTGGTCGAAGCGTTCGAATACGGCAACCATTACGAGGTAGACGAGGAAGATTGCGATGAGCAGCGCTTCCAGAAGCGGTACCATTGCACTCTCCACGAGGTCTCCCAGTCCGCTTGTCTTCGTGCTTACGCTCCCGTCGAGCGGATTCTCCTCAAGGTATGCGTTTATTTTCTTCGTGACGCTGTCGGTACTCTCCGTCGTCAGAGTTGCCGAAACCGTGAGCGAGTTTGCCCTGTTGTCGTGGTTGATCTGGCTCAGACCCTCGTCGAGCGAGAGTGTCGATACTTCGCCCAGTGTTATCGTGGCACCTGCGAGGGATGTGATCCTGATGTCGTTCAATCTGTCTTCTGTCAAGCTTTCGTCCTGCACATCCGACGAGAGATGGATGTCGTATCTGGAATCTGTATCTTCATCGTTGTACTTTCCTATGTCTGTACCGTAGAAGAGGATTGCAGCTGTAAGTCCTGCCTCCTGGGATGGCACTCCGAGGGATGTCAGGTAGTCGTACGTTCCGTTGATGACGGCCGTCTTCGCGTCGTTTGATGCACTTATCGAGACTGTCATTACCTCCGGGTATGTAAGAAGCTGCTCCTCGATTCTTTCGGCTTCCTGATAGAGCGTGTCGCTGTCCTCCCCGATGAGCGTGAGGCCGTAGCCTCCGCCGTTCGAGACGAGATTGATGAGCCTGTCGAAGCCTCCGTTCGTTACCGAGATCGTCGCATCCGGGACTGTTGAGGAGAGCTTCTCCTGTATCTCCTGCATTATTGTATGAATGTCACGGTCACGGTCGGCGACGGGGACGAGAACTGCGTGTATTGCACCCTCGCTCTTCTTCGACTGCGCGAGAGCCGACATGCTGGAGCCCGAGTAGACGACGTCCGTCTTCAGTTCCGGTGTCATGTCGATGATGATGCTCTCTATCTTGTCCATAGCCTCTCTCGTCTCGTCGAGTGAGTAGGTCTCTGGAAAGCTTACAGCGACGTAGAAGTCGCCGTTGTCCGTCGACGGGATGAACGAGAACTGCATGTTCGGGAGGATGTAGATGCTGAGGGCGAGGACCATGAGGCCAGCACTCAGCATGAAGGGGGCGTGGCGCTCTGTAAAGTAGAGGCTCCGTGCATAATGCACTTCGACCTTCCTCAGGCCCTTGACTATGAAGTTCTCCCTCCTGGGTCTGCGATACTCATCGCCCTCCTTGAGAAGCTTCTTCATGAAGAAGGGGATGTAGATGATTGCAACGAGAAGAGATGCCGATATCGAGAGCATGAATGTGATCGATACGTCCTTGAGTATCTGTCCGACAAGTCCGCTCATCATGGCGATGGGCAGGAAGACGACGATTGTCGTGAGACCCGAGCCCAGAACCGAGCCCGTGACGTCGTCGGTTCCCTTGAAAATCGATTCGTTGACAGAGTAGAGGGCCTTTCCGTTTCCGTCTGTAGACTGATAGAAACGGTAGACCTGGTCGAGAACGAGAATTGCAGCTCCGACTATGTTTCCCAGCGCTACTACGATACCCGAGAGCGAGAGAAGGTTTACCGTGATTCCCATCAGTTTCATACCGATGAAGGTGAAGAAGATGGAGAGGGGGATCGAAAGGCCGATGATGATGGTCGCCTTCCAGTCCGAAAGGAATATGTAGATGACAAGAACTCCGATTATGATGCCCATGACACCTGACTCGATGACTGTCGAGAGAGACGAGTTCACGAGCGTCGAGTCGTCGCTGATCATGCTGAACTTCAGCGCTCCGTTGCTCTTCTCCTCCTCTTCTTCGAGGATCTTCTTTATCTGGTTTGTGATATCGATAGTGTTGCCGTCGCTGCGCTTGCACACTTCGACACAGATGACTTCTCTGCCGTTCTTGGTGACGTAGAAGTCGCCGTCCTTGTAGTCGAGCGTGACGTCGGCGACGTCTCCGAGTCTCACCATGCCGCCGTCGAGCGAATAGCCGACGGGGAGGGCCTTGATGTCGTCCAGGGATGAGAACTTCGAGTCGAACTTCGCATCGATCTCGTTTCCCGCATAGGAAACGGAATCGAGAGGAATGGAGTAGTTGTTGTAGGAGAGCATCTGATAGACTGCAAGAGGCGAGATGCCCCTGCTGTTAAGCTCGTCGATATGGAGAACGACATCGACAGTTGCGGTCTTTGCGCCGCTTACCGTTATTGTCGATACGCCGGAGATCTGTGAGATCTTGGGCTTTATCGTATCTTCGATGTAGTCTCCGATGGCGTTGATGTCTCCGCCGTCGGCTTCGACGACGAAGGATGCTATGCTGAGCATCGAGGTTCCTCCGACGAGTGCATACGGGCGCCCCGAGATACCTGAGGGCAGGTCGTCGATGAGGTCGTCGATACGGTTTCTCACCTCGTCGATCTCGTCATACGGGTCGATACCGTCCTGGTATGTGATGGCGACGATGGATGCGCTGTTTATCGACTGGCTCGTCATGCTCTTGAAGTTGGGAAGCGTGACGAAGTCGTCCTCGAGGATCTCGGTAACTGTTTCCTCGATATCAGAAGGGGAGGCGCCGGGGTAGACGGTCACTACGTAGACCATCGGGTTCGAGATGTCGGGAAGGAATTCCGTGTTCGTGTCACCGACGCTCATAAGACCGAAGACGCCCAGTGCCAGAAGCGTCATGGCTATGATTACGGGGTGTGCAACAGGATAACGTGTAAGTTTCATCGTCTTACTCCTCCACGATGTTCACGTTCTCTCCGGAGAAGAGCGAGCTCTGACCCCTGAGAATGAATGACTTGTCTTCATAGCCTTCCGGAAGGAGTACATAGTCTTCATTCATGAATGCATCGGAGAGATTGACATATGAGGCAGTCATCGTCTTCTCGTCGACGTAGTAGGCCGATCCGTCGAGCTTGAGGACCTTCCTCTCGACTGTGTAGCCCTCTCTCTCCTCGACTGTGATGGCGACTTTGACATACATACCCGGTCTGAATGAAACCGGATCATCAAGTTTGAGATAGAGCTTGAAGGAGCGGCTTGTCGGGTCGATATAAGGAGAGACAGCCTTGATGGATGCTGTCGTGACAGCCTCATCCGAGTACGTTCCCTGAGGCTTTGTGACGGTTATTCTGATGGAATCCTTTCCCTCGGATTTGAAGAGAGAATAGTATTTTTCCCCGAGATCGAGATTGACGACGAGGTCTGTTATATCTGCAATGACTGCAATCGGCGTTCCCTTCGAAGCCGTGCTTCCCTGACTCGAGACTGTCTTGAGGACAGTGCCCGAGGCATGTGCCGTCACGTCGGCGTATCCGAGCTGGAGCTCGGCCAGTTCCATCTGTGCCTTGTATGCATCCCTCTGTGCCTTGACCGTATCGTAATCCTGCTGGGAAACGGCATTTGTCGCATAGAGCTTCTCTATCCTCTGGTAGGAGCTTTCGTATGCAAGGTATGCGCTCTTTGCCTGTTCGAGCTGGAGACGGTAGGGTTCGGGATCGATTCTCGCGATTATGTCACCCTCGTCAACCCAGTCTCCCTCCTGGACGTTGTACTCGATGATCGTTCCCTCGACATAGGGAATTACAGGAATGGTGTCCTCGGCACTGACAGTACCGGAGATGGTGATCACCTTATCTACCTTCCTCACTTCGCTCTTCACAACCTCGACAGGGGTGGTGGGGCGGGTGTAGGTGGTTTCGGTGCGTGTGGCATAGAACCATCTGAGAAGAAGGAACAGCCCGATGAAGACTGCTATAAGGATAAGATACATCAGAAGCGTAGTCGCTTTGCTTGTTTTCTTCTTGTTCATGAAAACCTCGAATGATGCTTTTCAGCTATATGGAAAATAGTTGATAGACTGATTCATGACAAGACGGAAAAAGACATAAAACCTCACGAAGTATAAATATGTACAAATGTTCGATTTTTAACTATTTTTGATGTTAATTCATTAGAGCATAAAATATTAGTTAAATAAAATTAAAATAAAGCTGAAAAAAAATAATCCGACACATGTATTTTTATCCGACACCAGTTGCTTTTTTTACCACATGGGTGTAAAACCTCATGCATGGAAAGAAAACCGAACAGGAACGGCCTGAGGTCGAAAAAGCTCATAAGACAGGCTTTTCTCACACTTCTTGAGACGAAGCAGCCTTCGGACATAACAATCATGGATGTCGTGAGAGAGGCAAACATCAACCGCGCGACATTCTATGCGCACTATTCATGCCTGAGGGATCTCTCGGACGAGATCGAGAAGGAGGTCATCGACAAGATGATGGAGCTTCTGAAGGATTTCAGGGCCGACAACTTCTTCTCCAATCCTTCTCCGCTTCTTCTGCAGATCAGCATCTTTCTCAATGAGGATATAGAGACATACAAGACATTGATGAAGACTCCCGGCTCGAAGCTCTTCCTGCAGAAACTCATCTCGATCTTCATCGATTACATAGAGAAGGACCAGTCCATTCCGGCAGAGGTGAGATCGTCCAAAGGCTTCCGCCTGAGGGCATACTACTTTGCAGGCGGCCTGGAGACGCTCTATCAGGAATGGTTCAACGGCAACCTCGACTGCACGCTCTTCGACATACCGCTTGAAGTGAGCAAGATGTTCACCCCAGACAACGCCCTTCCTCCCATAATCAACCGGAACTTCCAGTGAGAAACGAAGAAAAAGGAGTGTGCTGCTCCGGTTCTGCTTTCGTCTTTCCGTAAGAGATGATTTTTCAGACTGTTATATGCACAGGGTGACTTCCCGGTGCGATAAGCGGGGGAAATCAAATTCGGATTGACAATGGCGGGATTTACATCCCTCCAAGTTTACCGCTCTTGATGTGCATCCTGATGCTTTATAGTCATACAATGTTGTTATCTTTGATCTTTTATTAATCTGTAGATTTGGTCGAAAATTCAGCACAAAAGCAACAAGCGATCGATGAGCT
>CAVACS010000080.1:0-3952 GCA_963587105.1 Anaerovoracaceae bacterium
CAGGGGACAACATGCTTCTGACAAGCCTCGGCGGCATGGAGAGGGTGGATGACTGCCCCGTCTCCGTCTCCGACCTCTCTCATTCCGTATCTGACGGGATGCTTCTCAGCGCCCGCGGCAACTCAGGCGTCATTCTCTCCCAGATATTCGAGGGAATAGCAGATTCCCTCGAGGGAGTTGAGAAGGCCGACAGCCGCACTCTCATCAGGGCTCTCAAGAGCGGGACGGAGTACGCATACAAGGCAGTCATGCAGCCGACGGAGGGAACCATGCTTACCGTCATGCGCTGTGCGACGGAATATGTGGAGGCAAGGGAGTACACATCGCCTCTTGATGTGCTCTCCGATTTTCTGGAGGAGGCGAAGCGCACCCTCGAGAAGACTCCCGGAATGCTCGATGTATTGAAGAAGGCGGGAGTCGTCGACAGCGGCGGAGCGGGGCTTGTCTACATAGTCGAGGGCATGCTCAGGGCATTCTCGGACGAGGATGTGAGTGTCGGTGAAATCGATATAGCCTCTCCGGGAAGCGACCTCGACCTCGATCTCTTTACAGAGGACAGCGTCCTCGAGTACGGCTACTGCACCGAGGTATTGGTGCGCCTCCAGAGGGCGAAGACAGATCTCGATACATTTGATCCTTCTGTCATACTCGAATACCTCAAGACCATCGGAGACAGCGTCGTCACATTCAGAAAGGGCAGCATCGTCAAGATCCATGTCCATACCAAGACTCCCGACAAGGTCCTTTCCTTCTGTCAGAGGTACGGTGAGTTTCTGAAGATAAAGATCGAGAACATGTCTCTCCAGCACAACAACACAACCCTTCCCGACGTCCCTGCTCCCGTTGAGGCTGACAGAAAGAAATACGGTATTGTTGCAGTTGCATCGGGAGAAGGGATCAAGAAGATGTTCAGAGACTCGGGCTCAGATGCCGTCGTCGACGGCGGACAGAGCATGAACCCTTCCACCGAGGACTTTCTCTCGGCATTCGCCGCTGTCAATGCAGATACGATCTTCGTCCTTCCGAACAACAGCAACATAATCCTCACGGCAAAGCTCGCCGCAGATATGTACAAAACATCCGATGTAAGGGTTATCGAGAGCAGGAGCGTCGGCGACGGCTATGCAGCTCTCTCCATGTTCTCTCCGGAGACGGGCACCACCGACGAGATAGTGTCCGCCCTCGAGGACGCGATGAAGAGCTCTGTGACTGCGGGAGTCTCGAAAAGCATACGCACAACGGCAGAGGTGAAGGAAGGCGAGTACATCGGCTTCAGGGGAAAGGATATACTTGCATCCGGATCCTCGCGCCCGGATGTCGTACTCGACACCGTCTCCTCCCTCGGCTTTGACGACTACGATATTGCACTCATAATCTATGGAAAGACCGTCGAAGAGAGCGAAGCGGAAGAGGTTGTGAAGAGAATAGGGGAAAAATACAGAGGAAAGGAAGCCTACCTCGTCGACGGAAAGCAGGAAGTCTACGACTACATAATCATTCTGGAATAGGGGAGAAAGATGGAGATACTTCTTTACATTCTCACAGCCCTCGGTGCATACCTTATCGGGGGATGGAATCCTGCGATAACGATTTCGAAGGCTGTCTACAAAAAGGATATAAGGACGATGGGAAGCGGGAATCCCGGCTTCACGAACTTCAAACGCTGTTTCGGCTCCACGGCCTGGATTGTACTTGCGCTCGATCTCTCGAAGGGGGCGCTTGCAGTACTGAGCGGTGCTCTTCTCATTTCACACGAAACGGGGCTCTACGAGTTCGGTGCAGTCTACACAGGGCTTTTTGCAGTCCTCGGGCACTCGTATCCCGTATGGTACGGCTTCAAAGGGGGAAAGGGATTTCTCGTTGCTCTCTCGACGCTCTTTGTCGCCGACTGGAGAGTGGGGCTCATAGCGGCAGCAGTCATGATAGTCCTGCTTCTTACAACGAAGTACATGTCGCTCTCGACAGTTTCGTCGCTTCTTGTCTCTCCATTTCTCTTTCTTGCATCAGGTTCAGATGCATCCGTCATCATCCTCTCGGCCGTGACGGCACTCTTTGTGCTTTACCGCCACAGGGAGAATGTGAAGCGTCTCTTCAGCGGGACTGAATCGAAGTTCCGTCTCGGCTCTCATTGAGCTTTTTCAGCAGGTGAAAAAATGAAAAGATACCGTGCAGGTATAGATGTCGGTTCGACGACAGTAAAGCTTGTGATTCTCGACGATGACGACTCTCCCGTCTGGGCAGAGTACAGGCGTCATCAGGCACACCCGCGTCAGATTCTCGCCTCTCTTTTAAAGGAGGCCGGGGAGAAGCTCGGAGAGTGTTCACTCTCGCTCTCATTCACAGGTTCCGGCTCGATTAATCTCGCTTCCTCCCTCTCTGTGAAGTTCGTCCAGGAGGTTGTGGCAGTCGCCACGGCGATCGGACGCTACGCGCCGAAGACCGACGTCGCGATAGAGCTCGGGGGAGAGGACGCCAAGATAATCTACTTCAGGGGAACGCTCGAGGAGAGGATGAACGGCGTATGTGCCGGAGGAACGGGATCCTTCATCGATCAGATGGCCTCTCTTCTCGAAACAGATGCACTCTCACTGGACAGGGAAGCTGAAAACTACAAGCAGATATACCCCATCGCAGCCCGCTGCGGTGTCTTTGCAAAGACAGACATACAGCCCCTCATAAACGAGGGTGCATCGAAGGCTGACCTCGGAGCCTCCATCTTCCAGGCCGTCGTCACCCAGACGATCTCGGGTCTTGCATGCGGTAAGCCCATCAGAGGATGCGTGGCATTCCTCGGAGGCCCCCTCCATTTCCTTCCCCAGCTCAAGAAGGCCTTCATAAGAACACTCCATCTCACACCCGAGACGACAGTCGACCCGGAGAACTCCCATCTCTTTGCGGCGATGGGTGCGGCTCTCGAGAGCGGAAAGGAAGAGAGTGTAACAATCCGGAATCTCCTTTCAAGGCTTGAAAGCGGAGTCGAGGAGACATTCGAACTGCCGCGGCTTCCAGCCCTCTTTAAAGACAGAAACGAGTATGACGCATTCTGCCTCAGACACAGCAGGGCGAAGGTGAAGAGGACGCCTCTTTCTTCCTACAGGGGAAAGTGCTACCTCGGTATCGACGCGGGATCGACTACAACAAAGCTTGCACTGATATCAGAAGAGGGAGAACTCCTCTATTCATACTATACAGGTAACAAGGGTAATCCCGTCGAGGCTGCCAGGAAGGGCATCGAAGAGATGCTCTCTCTCATTCCGGAGGGTGCCTCTATCGTCAGAGGCTGCTCGACAGGCTACGGTGAGGCACTTATGAAGACGGCCTTCTCCCTTGACGACGGTGTCGTGGAGACCATCGCACACTCTACTGCGGCCTCGTTCTTCGACAGCGACGTCGACTGCGTTCTCGATATCGGGGGACAGGATATGAAGTGCATCCGCCTGCGCGGCGGAGTCGTCGATTCGGTCATGCTCAACGAGGCATGCTCCTCAGGATGCGGCTCCTTCATCGAGAACTTCGCCCAGAGCCTGGGATACACAGCAGAAGAGTTCGGTTCTCTTGCGCTCTTTGCGCCTCACCCTTTAGACCTCGGAACAAGATGCACTGTCTTCATGAACTCCAACGTCAAGCAGGCACAGAAGGAGGGAGCCTCCGTCGAGGACATCTCCGCGGGGCTGGCATATTCCGTCATAAAGAACGCTCTCTACAAGGTGATCAAGCTCTCGTCTGCCGAGGAGCTGGGTCGTCACATCGTCGTCCAGGGCGGCACATTCCACAACAAGGCCGTTCTCTCCGCATTCGAGAAGATTGCAGGATGTGAGGTTGTCTGCCCCGACATTTCGGGTGTCATGGGTGCCTTCGGAGCCGCACTCATTGCAAGAAAGAACTACAGAGGAGAGAAGAGCACGATGCTCTCCGCCGCGGAGATTGCCGCTCTCGGGTATAAGTCCACCTC
>CAVACS010000080.1:3962-10911 GCA_963587105.1 Anaerovoracaceae bacterium
GCTGCAGCAACAACTGTCTCCTTACAGTGAATGTCTTCTCCGGCGGAAGACGTCACATAAGCGGGAACCGCTGCGAGAAGCCCCTCGGAAAGAAGGGCGGAAACGCGGGGGCGGGTAATATGGTTCTCTATAAGAGAGAGCGCATCTTCAACTATCCGCCGCTGGAGGAGAATGAGGCGAAGAGGGGGACTATCGGCATCCCGCGTGTCCTCAACATGTACGAGAACTATCCTTTCTGGGCGACATTCTTCAAAGCGCTCGGCTTCAGGGTCGTTCTCTCTCCATTCTCGTCACGCTCCATATATATGAAGGGGATGGAATCCATTCCTTCCGAGTCCCTGTGCTACCCGGCGAAGCTTGTCCACGGACATATCGAGTGGCTCATAGAGAACGGTGTGAAAACAATCTTCCACCCCAGCATCTACTACGAGCACAAAGAGACGGAGAATCCCCAGAACCGCTATTACAACTGTCCCATCGTCATCTCCTATCCGGAGAACATAAAGAACAACGTCGAGGATATCGAGGAGAAGGGTGTGAGGTACATTCATCCCTTCATGGCCTTCACTGATGAAAAGACCGTCTCGAAGAGACTCGAGGAGATATGTTCGGAGGAATGGGGAATAAAAGACGGCGAAGTGAGAGAAGCCGTGCATAAGGCATGGCTCGAGCAGCATGAAGCCAAGGCCGATATCAGGCGGGAAGGGAAGAGGCTCATCGAGGAGACGGAGAGAAGAGGAGGATCGTCCGTCGTAATAGCCGGGAGGCCCTATCATATAGACCCGGAGATCAATCACGGAATACCCGAGCTTATCGCGTCCTACGGTCTGACGGTGCTCACGGAGGACAGCATCCCCGTCGATTTTACTCCCACGAGGCCGTTGAGGGTCGTCGACCAGTGGGTCTACCACTCACGTCTCTACACTGCCGCCGAGTATGTGACAAAGCATGACAATATGGAACTTCTGCAGCTCAACTCCTTCGGCTGCGGACTAGATGCCGTGACGACTGATCAGGTTAACGAGATACTCGAGAGCTGCGGTAAGCTCTATACAGTGCTCAAGATCGACGAAGTTGCCAATCTCGGTGCCGTCCGCATCAGGATAAGATCCCTTCTCTATGCAATGGAGGAGAGGAAGAGAAACGGAAAGAAGAGGGATGGTGTCTTCAAACCCTACAGCAGAGTCACCTTCACGAAGGAGATGAAAAGGGAGGGTTATACAATCCTCGCTCCCCAGATGAGTCCGATACACTTCGGTATCGTCGAGCCGGTATTCCGTAAATACGGCTACAACCTCGTCATCCTCGACAACGACAACCGCAGTGCCATAAACGCGGGCCTGAAGTACGTCAACAACGACGCATGCTATCCCTCGATAGTCATGGTCGGACAGTTCATGGATGCTGTGCTTTCAGGTAAGTACGACACCGATCATCTTGCAATCATCATGACGCAGACGGGAGGGTGCTGCCGTGCAAGCAACTACGTCTCGCTGATCCGCCGCGCCCTCCAGAGAGCCGGCTACTCCCATATTCCGGTAATATCACTCAACGCGAACGGAATGGAGAAGAACGAGGGCTTCACGCTCTCCTACGGCCTCATCAGGGACGGTGCGAGAGCCATTGTCTACGGAGATCTCTTCATGAGATGTCTCTATCATGTAAGACCGTACGAGCTCACACCCGGCTCGGCCGACGCCCTTCATGAGAAGTGGGAGAGGATATGCATAGACTCCCTCACCAATCCTGATACGAAGTACAGCTACAAAGGGGTGTGCAGCGGCATTGTCGAGGCATTCGACAGCTTCCCGATAGATGAAAGCGTGAAAAAGCCGCGTGTCGGAATCGTGGGAGAGATTCTTGTGAAGTACATGCCTCTTGCCAACAACCACCTTGTCGAGCTCCTCGAAAGAGAGGGGGCCGAGGCGGTTGTGCCTGATTTCCTCGACTTCTTCAACTTCAGCGCATTCAACAGACAGTACAAGGTGAAGTACTTCGGGGCAAAGAAATCCTACTACTACATGTCAAAAGGTATATTGAAGGTATTCGACGCCTTCCGTAAGCCTGCAGTTGAAGCCCTCAGGAAGAGCAGCCGCTTCACTCCGCCTCTCTCCATCTATGAAATTGCAGAAAAGACGGAGCCCTTCCTCTCCCTCGGAAACCAGTACGGTGAAGGATGGTTCCTTGCCGGTGAGATGATCGAGCTCATCACGCACGGCACTCCGAACGTCGTATGCATACAGCCCTTTGCGTGCCTTCCCAACCATGTCGTCGGAAAGGGTGTGATCAAGGCTCTCAGGAAGGCCTATCCGGAGAGCAACATCGTCGCCGTCGACTATGACCCGGGGGCAAGCGAAGTCAATCAGCTCAACCGTATAAAGCTGATGCTCTCGAGTGCAGAGAAGAACCTCTCTGAGAAGTGAT
The DNA here is from genome assembly GCA_963587105.1 of Anaerovoracaceae bacterium. Lineage (GTDB taxonomy): Bacteria > Spirochaetota > Spirochaetia > Sphaerochaetales > Sphaerochaetaceae > Ornithospirochaeta. The sequence continues at coordinate 6,387 of CAVACS010000080.1, forward strand.
CCTTTCAGAGCGGCCTGTCTTCATAAGCTCCTCTCTGCTTCCGACAAGTTAGAGAATGTATATGGAGGCTCTGACGGCGCCGTCGTTCTTGACTGCCATATTTTACGACCAAAGCGTGAGTGGAGACTGCTCTTTCTCGATTTTCTGTCACTCCATCTTCGAAATGGAGAGCAGGTCCATGAGGTCTTCCTTCGAGAGTGTCGAGAGCGATATGTTCTCAGTTGAGACTATCTCGTCTGCGAGGTTCTTCTTCGTCTCCTGGAGACGCATGATCTTCTCCTCGATCGTATTCTCGGCAATCATCTTATAGACGGTGACACGCTTTGTCTGTCCGATTCTGTGTGCTCTGTCAGTCGCCTGGTTCTGCACGGCCGTGTTCCACCAGGGGTCGTAGTGTATGACGATGTCGGCTGCCGTGAGATTGAGGCCCGTTCCTCCCGCCTTGAGAGATATAAGAAAGAGGGGGACGGTGCCACTGTTGAAGGCGTCGACAAGCTCGAGTCTCTTTGCCTTTCCCGTATCTCCCGTGATCTTGTAGTAGCTTATTCCTTCCTTTCCGAGGTCCTTCTCCAATAGCTCGAGCATCGAAGTGAACTGCGAGAAGAGAAGTATCTTGTGCGCGCCGTCGATTGCCGAGACAATGAGGTCCATTACAGCCTCCCTCTTTGCCGACTCTCCTCTGTAGTCCTGGAAGACAAGAGCCGGGTCGCAGCAGATCTCACGGATTCTCATAAGCTCGGCAAGAATCTCGATCTTCTTCTCGTTGTAGTTATCGCTTCCCTTGAGCATTCCCTTGGCCTTTGCAACCTCTGCCGTATAGAGTCTGAGCTGTTCGCCCTGAAGGGGAGTCACTCTCGTCTCCTCAGTCTTCTCCGGAAGATCCTTGAGTACGTCGCTCTTGAGGCGCCTGAGGATGAAGGGGCCTGTGAGCTTACGAAGCCTCTCTGCCGCCTCCCTGTCCCCGTTCTTCTCTATAGGGTTTGATAAGAGCTTCTTGAAGCTCTCCTGACTGAAGAGGAAGCCCGGCATCAGGTATTCGAAGATCGACCAGAGTTCGGAGAGCCTGTTCTCGATAGGCGTTCCCGTAAGGGCGAGGCGGTGGGTGCTCTTCACGGCCCTCACGGCCTTGGCCTGGGCTGTGTTGTGGTTCTTTATGAACTGCGCCTCGTCTATGATCTCTATATTGAAGCTTGCGTTTTCATATAAGGCGATGTCACGCTTCAAAAGGTCATAGGATGTGATGAGTATGTCGTATTTGTCATGCCCCTTTATGATGTGCTCTCTTTCCTTTGCCGTTCCTGTGACAGTCACAGCATTGAGGGATGGTGTGAACTTCGTGCATTCCGCCTTCCAGTTATAGACAAGCGACGCCGGAGAGACTATGAGGGCGTTCACGCTCTTTCCCTCCTCCTTGAGGGCGAGGAGAAGCGACAGGGCCTGTATTGTCTTACCCAGCCCCATGTCATCGGCAAGAATGCCGCCGAAGCCGTGCTCGAGAAGCACCCTCATCCATCTGTAGCCGTCCTTCTGGTAGCTCCGCATCGTGCCATCGAGAGAGGATGGCACCTCGTAGTCCGACTCGCTTATTGTCTTGAACTCCTTGATGAGTCGCCTCAGCCTCTGTCCCCCTTCATAGGTGACGCCGTTCTGCTCCTTGAGTATCTGATCAAGGTAGAGGGCACGGTAGAGGGGAAGATTCATCTTACCTTCTGTGAAGTCCTTTATCGGAAGGCCGGAATCAATGAAGAGGTTTGAAAGAGAATCGAGATTAGTATTGTAGAGTGATATGAAATCCCCGTTCTTGAGACGGTAGTATTTCTTTCTGTCCCTGTATGACTGGAGAATTGCTACAAGCTCCTCGACGGAGAGACCCTGGAGGTCAAGTGTGAAGTTGAGAACGCTCTCATCATTCTCGTCGATGTCGATCATGCTCTTCACAGGCGGCATCTTCTTCAGGACTATCCTTCTTACCTCCTCGGTGACATGCACTTCGCCTATGAACATGAGCTTCTGAAGCCCGGAGTGCAGGAAATCGAAGAGCGAGTCGTTGTTATCGGGAACTGTCCATTCTCCACGGCCTGTCAGGGGACCGGTGAATATTTCATCGAGGGTCTCTCTTACATCATCCTCGAAGGCATTCCATTTCGGGTTCTTGTTCCGGATGTAGGAATTCCACTCATTTGTCTTTGGAAGAATGCGGACTTCCCTCGAGTCATATCTGAGGGCGGGCTGGCATATTATGATGCCGCCATATTTCTCGATATCGACATAGAAGATACTTGTCGGAGGCTCCTCCACGATGCCTTCTACGGCGTCAACGGCATTGTCCTCAACTTTCCCGAAGCGCCTGAGATCGGGCAGTACCCTCTGGTAGAAGTTTTCAATGAGGTTCTTCCCGATATTGAAGGAGAATGTGCCGTCTGGGGATGCTACCTCGGCAAAGGCTGATGCCGACCCCAGGCTCCTGAGAGATGTTCTGTTGAGGTAACCGTCCTGGAACCAGTAGATGTACTTCCGGCTCCTGTATTTCCCCGTTATGGTTCCGCTGACAGTTATACCGACTGTGCATCCGCTATCTTTGAGCTCGTCGATTCTCATGGTGAACGAGGGCTCCTTCTCTCTGAAGCCGAGAAGGGGTTTATCTTCATAGAGGATCTTCGCATCCTTCATGATGGAGAAGAATTCGTCGAGATAGTCCGTATAGTGGACGCAGTTCTTCTCTCTTGCCCCGCTGCTGTAATGGCCGTAATCACGGTACATCAGGATTTCACTCTCTTCGAATCTCAGTAGTTCCATGATCTTCTCCGCACGGGGTGTCAGACGTGCAGAAGAGAAGTCTATCGTGCAGTTTTTTGCAAGAGAGTAGGTTTTGCTACTGTTGTAGGCCAGATAGAGCCTCTCGGTATCACGAACCTTGTAGTATTTGCCGTCCTCGTTTGTTATCTTAAGCGACATCTCGCTCCCGCTGATTGACGGCTCTATGTCCGTCATGACGGTGCTGTCTCCTTCTTCCACGACGGCTCGGCTCTTCTTCTCCTTTCTGAACGAATTGATGAACCTCGTCGCAGTATCGTCCGAGTAGTCGATGATGTCCCTGTTCTCCCTGAGGTATGCAAAGAGGTCCAGAAGGGCCGCCGTTTTGTGGGCGCAGAGCTCAATCTTTCCGCTTTTGTCGCTATCTTCACATCTGCATTGAGGTGTCAGGTATTTGTGGAATGCACTGTAGTAATAATAGCTGGAGCCTCCTTCCCAGCAGGTGATGCTCTTTATGCCGCAGTGTCCGAGGAGGATGGTTACATCGGCCAATTCCCCGTCTCCATCAACTACTCTGCTGATGTATTTGAGATATTTCTCTCCGCTTCCATCTATTACCGCTGTCTCCAGCCGGTGCACCTTCGATTTAGCGATGATCTCTTCCGCCTTGTGATATGTCCCTCTGGTGAGCTTGTATGAACTGAGTGTCGAACCGAATGACAGGTAGTGCGGCTTTCCGTCGTCTTCGAATTCGAGGATCTTCCACTGAACCGCAGCCCCCGTCTCCTTTTTTGAAGAGCCTGTCTTTCCCCGATCGTCATATATCTTGTAGAGCATGGCTGCAAGGTGCTTGCAGTAGACTGCGTTCTGGGCATAGGCGCAAGAGCATGAGGGCTCACAGACCTTTCCGTTCCTGAGAGTCAGAGAGACAAAGTAGCCGTCGTTTCCTTCGACTGTCGTGCTGTAGCTGTTGTATCTGTCTTCCGTTATTTCCCCGACGGAACCGTATCTGTAGAGGTCGAAACCTCTTTTGAGTACGGTCGGGGAGAAGAGGCCTTTCCAATCTTCCATGGCTTACATAGTACAGAAGAAGGGGATTCTGTTCCATAACATTCAGGAGAAACGGAGAAAAAGGAGATGAAAGAGGGCTGTGTTTTACGGTAACCCGTACAACAGGGCCGCATTCAACGATCTCGATTATCCGTATGCGAGAAAGGGTGCAGTTTTCTTTATGCCGGTTTCCCCGGAATATGCGCTATGTCTCTATGACAGCGACGTCTACTTCGTCAATTCGAAAAACGGCACTCTTACCCTTTCTCGGGAGGACACTAGAAGGAAGGGGAGAGATTTCTCTCCTCTCTCAACGCTCTCAAAAGTAACGCCGAAGAGAACGGATTCTCCCTCTCCGCTCTCAGAAGCTGGGTGTACTGCAGTCTTGATTTTCTCCAGGAGGAGAAGGAGGAAGGGTACTACACCTCGCTCTTCTCTTCGCTCGTGTGGCTTACCCGGAATCCGGACTCCGGACTCTATATAAGGGAAATCCCCGTTCCCGTCCATACGAAGTTTATCGAGGAGAATGAAAAGATTATTCTTTCCCTCTACACCGTTCTTACCGGAAAGGAAGCGTCATCGTCCTTTGAGGAGACATTCGGCCTCAGAAGAAAGGAGGCCCTCATAAGATACAGGATGATGAACTCAAGAGAGGAGACAGGTCTCAGGAGAGCTGACTTCGAAGAGCTCGGAAGAAGCGGGGAGGCGGACGGCGTGAAGC
>CAVACS010000081.1:0-2409 GCA_963587105.1 Anaerovoracaceae bacterium
CCCGATATTAATATCTTAGCACAGTATGTCGGAAATTGTTTTCAAGTTGTTTGCAGGTGCACTCTGATCTGGCGGAGCTGATTGGATGATCATAATAAAACGATAAACGTCCTCCCGGAAAGGAAGGACGCTTATTGATTCATAGTCGCATTACATGGCTTCCAGGAACGGAACACCGATAACAGCAAAGCCGTTCTTCATTGTCTGGAGCACGATTTCGCAGAGTGTGACACGTGCCCGGATGAGCTCGTCACTCTCGGCATTGAGTATACGGTTGTCATGATAGTAGTGGCTGAATGTCTTCGCCATGTCGTAGAGGAAGGTTGCGATGACCGACGGGTCGAAGCCCTCGGCGGCACGTCTGAGGTAATCGGAGAATGATGCTACCATCATAAGAAGCGTCTTCTCGTCCTCGTTCGTCAGAAGACCTCCGTCGAACGGAACATCGTCCTTCTTCTCCTCCCTGTACTTACGCATGATTGACGATAGTCTTGCTCCCGTATACTGAAGGTACGGTCCGGTATTTCCGTTGAATGAGATGGACTCCTTGGGATTGAATGTCATGTCCTTCGTCGGAGTGACCTGCAGGAGGTAGTAGTTGAGAGCTCCCAGAGCAATGCGTCTGCTTGTCTCATCCACGTCGTCAACCTTATCGGCCCTGTCCTTTGATATGATCTCCTCCTTTGCCAGAGAAGTAAGCTCTTTCAGAAGATCATCGGCATCAACGACTGTTCCCTCCCTGCTCTTCATCTTGCCGTCCGGGAGATTGACCATGCCGTAGGAAAGATGATGGAGCTCCTTAGCCCACTCGTAGCCGAGAAGGCCCAGGCAGTAGAAGAGTACTGTGAAATGGTACTTCTGCTCTGAAGCAACGACATATGTGAGGGAGTCGAAGGGCCAGTCCTCGTGGCGTCTGATCGCCGTCCCTATATCCTGTGTCATATAGAGCGTCGTTCCGTCCTTTCTGAGGAGCACCTTCTTATCGAGTCCTATGGGGGCGAGGTCGACCTGCACCGATCCGTCATTCTCCTTTCTGAAGACTCCGCTCTCGACACCCTTGAGAACCTCTTCCTTACCGTACTTGTATGTCTCGGATTCGTAGTAGTACTTGTCGAACGATATTCCCATGCTGCGGTAGCTCTCCTCGAGTCCCGAAAGCGTCCAGTCGTTCATCTTCTGCCACAGTGCGCGCACTTCCCTGTCGCCGTCCTCCCACTTCTTCAGCATCTTCTGCGCCTCTGTATCGGGATCGACGAATCCCGGGGTATTTACAATGTCGGGATTTTCCTTTCTGAGTTCCTCGACCTCCTTCTCCCACTGGGCAAAGCGCACATAGTAGCGGCCGACGAAGTGGTCTCCCTTCTCACCTGTACTCTCCGGAGTCTCACCGTTACCGAATGTAAGGTAGGCGAGCATGCTCTTGCATATATGGACACCGCGGTTGTTGATGAGATTGACCTTTCTCACCTCCGCGCCCTGGCTCTTCAGTAGTTCGCTGACAGATTCACCGAGGGAGTCGTTGCGCATATGCCCCAGGTGCAGGGGTTTGTTGGTGTTCGGGCATGAGAACTCGACCATCATCTTCTTTCCCCTGAAGCTGTCTCCCCATCCGTATCTGTCGCCGCCCTCTCTTACAGCGTCGACTATCGAGGAAGCGAGAGACGCCATATCGAGCTGGACATTCAGATACGGTCCTGCAGCAATCATCTTTCCCTCCGGATGGTTCTCCTCCAGCCTCTTCCCGATATCCTTCACGATCTCTGCAGGAGCCTTCTTTGCACTTTTTGAATAAGGGAACATCGGAAATGCAATATCGCCCATCTCCTTCTTCGGGGGGACACCCATCGTAAGGGGAGCTATCTCATCTGTTCCCAGGTATGCTTTCAATTCGTCTTCTATTCTTTTCTTCCAGTCTTCTTTCAGTTTCGTTAACATTGTTACCTCAAACTGCTGTTATATTATCTTTTTCCATAAAGGAGAGTGAAGTCCCCCGTCACTGCACTCTGATGCTTATCTCGCCGCTCGAGAGAGCCTCCTCACGTCCGTCGTCATACCTCACAAGCAGGTGTCCCGAATCATCGATGCCGTATGCAAAGGCAGGAGTTCTCACATCTCCTTTCACAGCCCAGATTCTCTTTCCGATGACAAAGCACTTTTTTCTGTAGATCTCGAGGAAATCCTCCTTCTGAATCGAGATTATCCTCTTTCCGCATTCGGCTATGACCTTTGCTCTCGTGATCTCTGTTCTCCCGTCGGGATAGAACGATGTGGCGATGCTTCTTACATCGGCGCTGAGCTCGCTCTCTTTTGTGCGGAGGTTTATGCCGCAGCCTATTACAACCTTGTCGAGCCTTGCCTCCTCCATGTTTATAATACCTTCCGTAAGTATTCCGACTGCCTTCTTTCCTC
>CAVACS010000081.1:2419-7266 GCA_963587105.1 Anaerovoracaceae bacterium
TCTCAATACCCGTCAGCCTCTCCATTACCTCACTCACAGCAGTAGCTGAGGCTATCGTCACAAGGTCTGGAGAAGCTATCTCCCTGCCGTCGAGGACGAGAGAGAAGTAGACTCCGCCGGCGGGGGATTCGAAACTCCGCCCGAGTCGCCCCCTTCCTCCCGTCTGACTCGAACATGTCACGAGATACGGCAGCGCCGCACCCTCGGAGGCGATTATCTTGGCGTCCCTGTTCGTCGACTGCGTCGTATCTATATAGTATACTCCGATCCCGCTCTCTCCGAATGCAGAGGACAGCGTCTCCTTGTTGAGTATATCGACGCTCTCCCTGAGTCTGTAGCCGTAGTGCTTACGGCTCTCTATCACGACTCCGGTATCCTGCATTCTCTTCACGGCCTTGCTGACGGCCATCCTCGTTATTCCGAGAGCGGAGCTTATCGTCTCACCGCTTACATACTCCGGGGAATGCTCCTCAAGCAGTGAAAGAATCGTTTCTCTTGTATTCATGTGATGAAGGATAGTTAGTAAACCCGGATAAGTAAAGTAGTTGACAATAAATTCTCTCCCCTTTATTCTCCGCTCATGACTATTTTCACAGCACTATTTACAGCACTTATCGCTGCAGGCTCGTTCATAAAGGTTCCATTAGGTGCCGTTCCCGTCACACTTCAGACGCTCTTCGTCTTCATGGCAGGACTCCTTCTTCCGCCTCTCAATGCCTCGCTCTCCGTTCTCGTCTTCATTGTACTGGGACTCATCGGACTTCCCGTCTTCACCTCAGGCGGCGGTATCGGGGCACTGATATCCCCGACGGGAGGCTTCATCATAGGCTTTCTTCTTGCCGCACTCGCAGGCTCTATCCTTGCAAAAAGAAAGCATGACAGCATCCTCTACAACGTATTCGTCGTCCTCGTCATGGAAATCATCGTCTATCTCATCGGCATTCCATGGCTCAGGATCAATCTCTCGACGACATGGGCGAAGGCCTTCACTGTCGGCCTGGTACCATTCATTCCCGGAGATGCCATAAAGATTGCAGTTGCAGCAGTATCGTCGAAGATACTCTATCCGGAGGTGATGAAGGTTGCATCAAAGCTCGGAGAAAGAGAGAAAAGCGGAGAGGAGGAGTAATCTCCGCTCTCCCTTTCACAGCACCCTCTCTTTGATTATAATCGGGTTATGAAATTCGACTCGTCTCCGTTTTTAGAACCGTATGTTTCTTCCTTCTCCCGCGTAAAGGAGGAGAGGGAGACCTTCCAGAATGCCCTTCTCCCGTCATGGGATGAGATAAGAGTGATGATGGAGGAGCTGAGGGTGCTGCTCTTTCCCGACTATGAGGAGATAACATCGCGTGGCATGCTCGAGGCAGTGGTCTCGAGACACATGGAGAAGGCCTCCGACATACTCTTTCACGAAGCCGCTCTCGCATGGGCCACTCTCGGCATTTCCCGCGAGGAGGCCGTAAGAAAGGCCGAAGAGATAACATCCTCCCTCATGGCGGAGCTTCCGCACATAAGGGAAGCTCTCAAGAAGGACGGAGAGGCGGGCTACGACGGCGACCCTGCGGCAAAGAGTGTGAGGGAGGTAATCCTCACATATCCCGGCTTCAAGGCAATAACCGTACACCGCATCGGCCACTTCCTCTTCAGGAACGGACTTCCCCTCATTCCGAGGATGCTCAACGAACTCGTCCATTCAGATACCGGTATCGACATACATCCCGGTGCTGTCGTCGGAGAATACTTCTTCATCGACCACGGAACGGGTGTCGTCATAGGAGAGACTACCGTCATCGGCGACAGAGTCAAGATCTACCAGGGTGTGACTCTCGGTGCGCTCTCCTTCCCCAAGGACGGCTGCGGAATGCTTTTACGCGATCAGAAGCGTCACCCGACTATCGAGGACAGAGTAACGATCTATGCAAATGCGACGGTGCTCGGAAACATCACTGTCGGACACGATTCGACAATAGGCTCGAACGCATGGGTCAAGGAGAATATCCCTCCCTGCTCGAGGGTCATCACCCCCGACACCAAGAACACGATCAGTCAACTGAAACAACGAGAGGAAAAATAGAGGTCACTCTTCCCCTGTAGAGCTCTCCCTCGACTACGGGGGAGGACGATAGAGAGAGAATCTCAGCCTTCAGATAGTTTCCCGTCGTTCCGAAGCCGTTCTTCTCGGCGATTATCTCGACTTCCCTTCCCATCTGCCTCTCTATGTATGCTCTCTCCTGTCGCGTGGAGAGGAGCCTTAGTCTTGCAGCCCTCTCGTCCCTCACCCTCTCCTCGACGAAGTTCTTCGAGTTGTAGAGAGGAGTCCCCTCTCTCGGGGAATACGGAAAGACATGCATTGCGGCAAAATCATTCTCGAGGAGGAAACGGTATGTCTCCTCGGCATCCTCGTCCCTCTCTCCCGGAAGTCCCGCGATTATATCACAGGCGATGAACGGATCGTCCTTGACCTCTCTGAGTCTCTTTATTATGTATCTCACATGGTCTATCGAATACTTACGTCCGATTATCTCGAGGACATGATCGGAGGCTGTCTGGATCGGGATGTGGAAATGGGGAAAGACACGCCTGTCGGCTATCTCTTCGAGAAGAAGGTCATCCACTCCGTCGGGCTCCATCGACGAAAGACGGAATCTGATGCCGTCACCGCACTCTTTGAGAAGTCTTTTCATAAGGCCGCCAAGTCCGTCACCGCCGTGGTTGTAGTTCGTAAGATTGACGCCTGTGAGCATTATCTCATGAAGCCCTTCTTCCTCGAGCTTCAATACTCTCTTCACGACCTCGTCGCTCTCCAGGAATCTCGATTTACCGCGGACAATGCGCGTCTTGCAGTAGCCGCATGCGTTGTCGCATCCGTCCTGCACCTTGATGTACGCACGTGAGTGATAACTGAAAGAGGACGGGTTGTAGGAGAATGAATCGGTGTCACGGAGAGAAAAGGATGAAACTCTTTCATAGAGCATTTCCTCCCCGGCCGGAAGAAGATAGGGCGCCATCTTTAGTAAGGACGGCTTATCTTTAAGGGAGAAGACGACGATGTTGTCACCGAGCGCAAGAATGGCATCCCTGTCGTTTTCTGCGTAGCAGCCAGAGACTATGACACACTCGGCAGAGAGTGAAAACTGGCGGATCATACGACGCGCCTTCTGCTCAGCCTTACTTGTTACTGCACATGTATTTACTATGATTAGTCGGGCTTCCTTACTTTCCCTCGCAACCTCCCATCCCGCCTCTCTGAAGCTGTCTGCCACAGCTTCGCTCTCGCATTGATTGAGACGACAGCCGAGAGTATATATGTAGACCTTCACTTCTTCTCTCCCTTCTCCAGCATGTAGCCGACATTCTCGATGGCGAGTCTCAGAGAGTGACGCATGTCGCGTGTGTAGGGATTGTAGCGCTGGAGATCGCAGAAGAGAGACAATGGGTCGTTGCAGGTCTGCTCGACTATTTCAAGAAGAGCCTTGTAACCCTTTGTAGAGATAGCCGACGGCCCTAATTTCATCTCGGAGAGTATCCTTCCTATGAAGTGTGTCACACCCTGCGAAAATGCCGCCTCCCTGTCGTGTTCGTCCGGTGTCATTTCAATGACGCTGAGGCCCATCGAAAGAAAAAGCCGTTTTACCTTCTCGTATCTTTCGTCCATCTCCATCAGAGGGCACATCACAATGGGGAGCCTCTCAAGTCCGTTCTTTCCCGAATCGGGACCGAACATCGGGTGACTCGCTATACGGTATATATCACTATCGAGATGCTTCTCCATCCACTGTGACGGATAGGTCTTCACAGAGCATGTATCGAGAACAATCGTATTCTTTCCGATTCTTCCCTTCACGCTTTCAAGCACGCTTTCGAATGCCGAAATCGTTACGCAGAAGAAGAGGATGTCCGAGGTGAGAACCTCTTCTTCGGACGCCTTCTCCACCCCATCCGGAAGAGAATGCGGGGATCTCGAATAAGCTAAGACACGATTACCTGTCCCGGAGAGGGAGGACGCCCAGAAGGAGCCGAAGCGCCCCATTCCATATACACCAATCTTCATAGTGGAAGAATAGCGCCTTTGGATGAGGTCAACAAGGCCCTGAGTCTTAATAGTTCAGTTATGTGTCGGTGTTGACAGTTGAGCAACGATTGATTTTGTACGATAATCATGAAAAAGGAAAATTCACTGGAGGAATTAATAAATGTCTAAAGAATTTATGGTCGAGACAAGCGCAAGACACGTTCATGTCACACAGGAGACTCTCGAAGCTCTCTTCGGAGAAGGCTATCAGCTCACAGTAAAGAAGGAGCTCTCCCAGCCGGGTCAGTTCGCTTCCAACGAAAGAGTCACAGTCGTAGGCCCCAAGAAGGAACTTGCAAACGTATCCATCCTCGGACCATGCAGAAAGGCTAACCAGGTTGAACTGAGTGCAACAGACGCACGTTCCATCGGAATCGATGCTCCCATCAGGGAAAGCGGCGACACAAAGGGTTCGGGAAAGTGCACACTCGTCGGCCCCGCCGGTTCGGTTGAACTCGAGGAAGGAGTCATCGTTGCAAAGAGACACATCCACATGCAGCCGGAAGATGCCTTAGCATTCGGAGTCAAGAACGGCGAGATCGTCTCCGTCCTCATCGAAAACGGTAACGGCAGAAAGACAATCTACGGCGACACAGTCATCCGTGTCTCCCCTTCCTACCGTCTTGCAATGCATGTCGATACAGATGAGTCCAACGCGGCTTCCTGCGCAAAGGGCCAGATGGGCACTATCGTAAAATAAGAGATTTCCAGCAAAGACAGAGGCACCGTCATCCGGTGCCTTTCTTATTGCCTGATTACTTTCCCTATAATGTTA
>CAVACS010000081.1:7276-10737 GCA_963587105.1 Anaerovoracaceae bacterium
GGAAGAGCCTCGGCTCTCTCCCCTCCGTCGAGGGAGGAAAGAAGAAGGATCTTCTCAACAAATTCCTTTCCGTTGTTGCCGTAGAGAGACGACTGGAGATTGTTTCTCAGAGTCTTTCTCCTTTGCGCGAAGATCGCCCTCAGAAGAGTGAGGAAAGTTTCCCTGTGCGAGCCGGGAACAAGACTCTGCTCCCTCCTTTTCATTACAACGACGGCACTCTCGACATTGGGGGACGGCCAGAAAGAGCCGCGTGAGAGTTTGAGAGCCAGGGTGTTCTCATAGTCAATCTGCGTGAGAACGGAGAACGAAGAATAGCTTTCACTTCCGACCTTTGAGACCATTCTCTCCACAACTTCCTTCTGCAGCGTGAATACCATGATCGGTGGAAGATAGCTCTCCTCTATGAGCTTTGCGATCATGACAGAACCGACATTATAAGGAAGATTCCCGACAATCCTCTCGGGAAGCGGCAGCAGCCTCTTCCTGAAGAGTGTCTTCAGTGCATCGCCCTCGACCAGCGTGAAATAATCCTCGTCATTGAAAGCCTGCTCATTCAGAATCTTTACAAAGCCGTGGTCGATTTCGAAGGCCGTAAGATTCACGCCTTCTCTTAAAAGCATGTGCGTCACAGCTCCGAGTCCCGGGCCTATCTCCCAGACTCTCATCCCCTCTTCCACTTCCATCAGAGATACCAGCCTCGAGCGCATCTGACCGTTTATGAGAAAGTTCTGTCCGAACTTCTTCGTCATTGCCAGTCCGCTGGCCTTCAATACTCTCTCTATCTCGACAGGGCTGTCGTAATTCAGATTCCACATAGAGACGAGAATACCCTAAAAGAAGGAATAGAAAAAGGCTCACCGCCGTTTTCTTCTTCCGACAAGAAAGGTGAGTGCAACAATTGCCGTAAAGAGTGCCAGAACAGGATAATATAGAGAAAATGACTCAGTAAGCGGCAGAAACTGTGATAAAATCCCGGAATTGTTGATTATCCACAGTATAACATCGATTATTAAATCCGAAATAGGAATGATAAATCTCACTAAAGTCAATATGAAAAGCATCGTTATAAGGGGCATTCCGATAACGGAGAAGAGAAAGGAATACGGCTGCCAGAGGCCGAAGATTGAGTAGACTACCGGCGCAGAAGCGACTGTGGCTGCAACGGACGTAAGTATTACGACGCCGGTTGTCGAGAGAAATGGAATTCTGCTCTTCTTAACCATCTCCTGAGGCTCCGCAGTGAATAGAATCCCTGCAAGAGATGTGAAGCTCAGTACTGCCGATACTTCGTCAACATAATACGGAAAGAGTTTCAGGAGAAAGACAAGCGAGAATATGAAGCTGTACTCGATGCCGAAAAGCGGTATGAGAAAGACGAATATGAGCGAACGAACAAGCGAGACCCTCATTCCCGCAAGATACACAAAGACAAGAAGAATGAGATTCTTCACGGCTCCCGCTTTTCTCTTTGATAGAAATAGAGAAAGAAGGGGCATGAAGAGTGCCGTCATGAACGAGAGGTGCATCCCCGAGAGCGAGAGCATATGACTCAGGCCGAGCTCTCTTACCCTGTCCTGAAGATTACTCTCGCCGTCAAGCGTCGTTCCCGTCAGGAGCAGCGATATTATATTCCCCCTGTCTCCTCCGGGGAGCGAGGAGATGAAAGAAGCGTTGAATTTTCTCCTTATTCTTCCCCATATATTCTCTGAGAGCACTGCGCCTCCCGTCGAAAGGAAATAGTTCTCGCTCATCATTCCTTCCACATAGACACTATCTCCTCTTGTAACGGAAAGGTCGGGGCCGATTATGTATATCTTTCCGGAAGAGGAAAACAGATCTCCCTTTTCATTTGCCACGCTTCTGCACATGATGCTGTAGCCCGTATATCTGTTCTTCTTCCTGTTGGGTTCGGTCACTACAGTGCCGTATATACCGCATATTTCGTTTCTGTCTATCGGGATATACATAATAGTCTTATCAAGTGAGGATGAGAATAAAGAGAAAAGAAGAATCATGAAGAGGATGTAGATGCTCACCCTCTCCCTCCGTCTGAAGATATAGAGAAGAAGAGTCAGCAGAGCAACAGCTGCCGTGCCGTAACTGAAGACGGCAGGGACGAATGTAAGAAGATAGAAAAAGAGAAGAACAATAAGGTAGGTCATGTCAGAATCCTCCATAGCTGCGGCAGCCTCTTCTGATAAGAGTTCGATCTGAAAGCATTCTTTTCAGGTGAGAAGCCGTATGTTGTTGATTAAGAATATTCACGAAGAAAGCCCGGTGATCGTATTGGGTGCGTACTCTATTGCGGGATCTTGTTTTCCATCCGTCCCTCGTCGGCATCCACTCCTTGACGGAGGAATCGGTGGCGAAGGTGTAGAAATTACATCTTTCATTTTTGCGGACAAGCCCTCTGTGAAGAGTCCCGTCTCTCTGCAATTGTCCTGTACCGACAACGTATTCTGAAAAGCATTTCTCAATACCGCTGTTGTATAATTTCCCATATGCGGGCGATATGAGATTGATCCCGGCAGAATTTCTTTTTTCATCCTCATGGGAAATACTGACAATAATGCTCTCTCCGTTCAGGACAGATATATCATCAGTTGTACCTGAAAAATCAGGGACGACATACCCGACACTAATAGAGCAATCGCAGGTAAAACAAGAGGCCGATCCATTGTCATAAGCCGGCTCTGTTTCTGTTGTATATACCGTCAGACAGTCAGGATCGAACCGGAAGAAATCAGATCTCCCGTTATAAAGAGCACGTTGTTCTCTGTACTCGTCAATTACAGCGCTATCTCCGGTCCACTTTCCGGGATTCTCAGAGAGAATCTGATGCCGCTTTCTTTCGAGGAGATGATCAGCAGAACTGCAATTCACATCTGCAGGAAGCTTGACAGGAGGAACAATCGATGACATTCTGTTGTTGTCTCCGGTCTGAGAAACGCTCTGCGTGCCAGCGGAGTCTTTTTTTTCGATCTTTACGTTATACAGGTCCAGCAGATTTTCATCCTGACCTTTTCTTTTCTCTGCGGCTAACTCCACGACAAAAAAACTGCCATTAATAGAGACAGATGTCTCAAAGTAAACATATTCGGCCACCTGTAACTTGTGCTTCAATGTTTGTTTTCGGGAATTGTGGCTCAAATCTACAGTTCCGTCCCGCTCGATCTTCTTTGCATGATTGATAATTCTCCCGATATTCATCAGGGACGCATCATGTTTGGCTTTTCTGTTCCCAGCCAAAGGTATGTTCGACTTGATAACATGATCTTTGTTTTCATCCGTAATCTGAATCTGCAGGTCTCCGGTTTCTGTTTCAAAAACCCTCCCTCCAAGCCATTTGATATGCCCCTTTACGTCATCTGACGTAACATCTCCTGACTTTACAAGAAAGAATGTGCCTGTCAGGTCTATAATATTGCCTTCATGATTCCAGAACCGGATATCGCCATCGC
>CAVACS010000082.1:0-10361 GCA_963587105.1 Anaerovoracaceae bacterium
GAGGAAGTTCTCAAGATCATAGAACTTTGAGGTATAATTTGCAGGAAGTTCACATTGACTGTCCTTGAACCTTTTTCAGTACATGAGGCAGCTGTCTCCGATTCTGTTACGAATTTGTGATCTGATGTTATTGCAACAACCTCTCTCTTCTTCTCGCCACAGAGTGTGCATGTGTAGGTCTTTACGCCTTCTTCCTTGCATGTGGCAGGGGTCGTTATCTCGCCGTCATTCCATACGTGCGAGCACGATTTGTCTTTACAACTTACTGCTGTAAAAAGAATTAACACTATCAAAAGTGATAAAACGGGGGGGGTAATTCTCTTTCTCATCTTTTTTCTCCCTTGAATTGATAAAAATATGATAAATTTCCGGATTCAGGATGTCAAATACAATATTTTGGAAATCAGGCATAGATCCGGGAAAGCAATGAGACACACAGAATTGTCAGGAAGAAAGCATAAGAAAACCCGGAGATAAGACCCCGGGTGAAAATCAGAAGCTTCCGCCTCTTCCTCCGTGGCTTCTGCCGGAGGATGAGATGTGCGTTGTGGTATGTCTCATTCCGCCGCCTCGATTGTTGTCAGAGGGACGTGAGCGCGGGATCCTGACGATGTTTGAATAGAGGAATATATCCTTATGGAGGGTCAGGGCAAAGGAATCGGGAACGACATAGTCGTCTGCATTGTTCACGAGTCCCGTGTTCTTCAGCTTCTTCTTCTGACTTGTTATCACAAAGAAAGATATGAAGGCCCCGATGGCGAAGGAGAAGAAGAGAGGAAGCCCCCACTCGAACTTCTTTTCGACAGGCTCTGTCTGGTCAGCCCAGTAGCCGTCCGATGTGAGAGATGCTCTCTCATAGTCGGAGCGCGACGAATAGCCGGCATATGCCTCGACGCTCTTTGCCCAGGATGCAAACGCCTTGTAGTATTCACCGGATGAAAGATAGTTTATGTAGGCGCTGTCATTGGAGAGTGCTCTGTCATCAAGCACATACATGGCATAGCCCTGTGTAGATATGTAGTAGGTACGCCTTCCCATATTGAGGAAGAAGACGACACCGTCCTCACCGTATTCGCTTCTCTCTATTATCCTGTCGGCATACTCCGTGTCTCCCAGGCCCTCGTCTGAAAGGGCTGTTGCGACGACTGTGCTGATTCCGGTTTTATCGGAGATGGACGAGAGAAGTGTCTCGAGAGAGCTCTTCTCGCTCTCGGAGAGAAGAGATGCATCATCGATTACATAATCGACGGCAGAGAGCGAGAAAGAAAGCAGGCACACAAGTAACAATATAATGATTCTTTTCATCACTGTCTCCTTATAGTGTCTGTGCAAGGAAGAAGATGAGGAAGAGAACGGCTCCGATTCCCGCAGTAAGGGACGCAAACTCTATTCCCGCCTTCCTGTTGTCACAGGGAAGGTCTCCGACGAACTTCCCGCTCTGACCGTTGACGGCGAAGAGGTAGTTCTTTCCGTTCCACTTTGTATTCAGGAGCCATACGGGAAGAAGTGCATAGCGGCACTCCCCTCCCGAGAGGTTCACGCTCTCGCTCTGCATCTGGGGCGACATAAAGCCTTCCGTCGTCTTTCTGAAGTATCTTTCGACACTGCTCTTGGCCCTCTCTATCGCCCTGGGCTTGCTGTCCTCTGCCGTTATGTCATACTTGTCGGCAAGGTAGCCCGAAAGATATGCAGTCTGGAAGTCCACGGCCTGGGAGTAGTCGAAGGGACCGAGGGCCTCCATGAGGGAGTCGTCCATGTTCCTGCTGCCGTCGACGGGGATCTTCTCGAATTCAATGCTCCCCTGCCTCTGCAGCAGGTAGTGACTCGTCTGTGTATATGTGAAGTGGGGATCGGTCCATACCTTCTTCGTTACGGCACGGTATGTAATCGAGGCGTCGGCAGAGGATGTGAAGAGCCACACCGGGACATAGACACCCTTTATCTCGGAAAGATGGTTCTCGTCTGTGAAGGCGCGGCTCAGGAGGAACTTACCCTTGAGGGAATTCTTGAACGACTCTATTGCCTTCTTCTTGTCGAGCTTGAACGGTATTACAAGGTCGGGCTTCAGCGTCCCCTCGAACTTGTCCATGAGAATGACGTTGTTCGAGCAGTAGGGACAGACAGTGGAAGCGAGCGTCTCGTTGGTGATGATCTCGCCTCCGCAGGAAGAGCAGACGTAGTGCATGAGGCCGTCGTCGTTCCACTCGCTCTGATTGGAGCTGAAATCGCCCTTGTCCTCCTTTCCCGCCTCCTCTTTCAGTACATCGTCGTACTCCTTAAGCGACTCCACCTCGAAGGTGGAATCGCAATAGGGACACTTCATCTTCTGCGAATTACTGTCGAATTCGATAGTTCCGCCGCAGCACGGACATTTATATTCCTGTGTCATCAGCTCTCTATATCCTCATCGCCGAACTTGTCACCGCACTGCGGGCAGAAGCGCGGCGGCTTTGTAGGATCGGAGGGAACATAGCCGCAGTTGGAGCAGCGGTACTTCACCTCTTCGGGCTTCTTCTTTCCGCACTCCGTGCAGAACTTCCCGTAGTTCTCCGTTCCGCATGAGCAGATCCATGCAGCCTTGCTTTCCGTGGGCTTCTTCTTTCCGCACTCCGAGCAGAAGAGACCTTCGTTCTCGGCCCCGCAGGAGCACTTCCAGGTATTCTTCTTCTCCTTCACGGGAGCCTTCTGAGTCTCTTCCTTCTGCGCCCTGTCGAAGAGCGAGTTGATGTTGAGGCCACCCGCTCCCTGTGCCATGTTCATTCCCATGAAGCCTGTGAATGCGCCGGCTGTATTCGATGCCGCGCTCTTCATAGCGCTTGCCTGTGCCTCGACCATCGTACCTGCAGCCATCGTCGGAGATGACATCATATATGCCTTCTGTGCATTCTGGATCATCTCTGTCACATCTTCCGGAACCGTGAGGGAGTTGATGGCGACAGTCGCCACCGAGAGTCCTCTCTTACCCCATTTTTCACTGAGGGCCTTGTTCATGGCCTCTTCGAGTTCAGTGGTGTGGTTGACTATCTGGTAGGGCCTGAGGGAGAGGTCGCTGAGAGCGCCGAATGCAGGCTGGAGAGCCGAGATGAACTCGCTCTTGAGCTGGCTGTCAAGCTTGTCGCGTGTGTAGTCTTCGGTGAAGTTGCCGCAGATGTTCGTGTAGAAGCTCAACGGGTCGGAGATCTTGTAGGAATAGACTCCGGAGCACCTTACAGCTGCATCGAGGTCGAGATTGAGCTTACTGTCGACGACTCTGAAGGGAACGGGATTGGATGTCCCGAACTTGTTGTCGAGAATCTCCTTCGTGTTGAAGTAGTAGACTCTCTGGTCCCTTCCCTCGTCTCCGCCGTATGTGAAACGCCTGCCCATCGTCTTGAACATGTCAAGGATGCCCTTGCCGAGTCCGCCGTAGAATATGCTGGGCTCGGATGACTTGTCATATGTGTACTGGCCGCTCTCGGCACAGAGTTCGACGACCTTGCCGTTGTCGACTATCATCATGCACTGTCCGTCGGCTACTACAATACCCGATCCGTTAGATATGATATTGTCGCTGCCTTTGGTGTTGGAGGAACGGCTTCCCGTTCTCTTTCTCCCCCTTACGGCAAGAGTGTCGCCGTCCAGGGCCTCACAATAGAAGTATTCTTTCCACTGGTCAGCAAGTGTTCCGCCCGCTGATCCGATTAATGATTTGATAAGTCCCATATGGTCCTCCTGTTATTACAGATAACAGAATATCATAAAAAAAGGATAAATAAACTTTTTCTTTGCAGATTTTCTCTCAATCATGAAAGGCCTCACTTTCATCCTCAGCCGTCTTCCACAAAAAGATAGGATGAGAGAGAATACAGCCATGAAACTCACTCTTCTCGGAAGCGGCAACGCACAGGCTACAAAGATCTACAACACATGTCTTCTATTCGACGACTCGAAGGAGCGTCTTCTGGTAGACGCCGGGGGCGGCAACACCATTCTTTCGATACTCGAGAAGAAGGACATCCCCCTCTCCTCGATCAGATATCTCTTCGTGACGCATGCTCATATCGACCATCTTCTCGGTGTCTTCTGGGTAATACGGAGAATAGCCGAGGAGATGAACGCATGCCGCTACGACGGTCTCTTCACTGTTTACGCCCACGAGGAGCTCATCGACCTCATTATATCTTTTTCACGGACGACACTTACCAAGAAGATCTGCTCTCTCTTCGGCAGCCGTATCATCTTCATCCCGAACAGGGACAGGGAGAGCCTTGCCATGATGGGAGGAACGCTCACACCCTTCGACATACACTCGACAAAGCTCAGGCAGTTCGGCTTCACCTTCGACTACGGCGGTATGAGAATCGTCGACGCCGGGGACGAGCCGCTTGACGGAAAGAATGAAGATCTGGCAGAGGGTGCCGACTGGCTGACACACGAGGCCTTCTGCCTCTACAGCGACAGAGATATCTTCCACCCGTACGAGAAGAACCACAGCACGGTCAGGGATGCGGCGGAAAAGGGAGAAAGACTCAGAGTCAGGAACCTCGTCCTTTACCACACAGAGGACAGGTCGGGAATCGAAACAAGGAAGTTCCGCTACACTGAGGAAGCCGTGAAATACTACAGCGGAAATGTCTATGTTCCCGATGACGGGGACGAGATCATTCTGTAGCCGCCACAAAATCCCTCACGGCCTTCTCGTACTTCTCTCTGTCGTAGATGAAGCTCTCGGCATGCGGAGCATCCTTTACTGAGACGAGCGTCACACGCGAGGGTGCTGCGGCTTTTATCTCCCCGCTCATCGAAAACGGCACAAGTCTGTCTCCCGTTCCGTGGATGAGAAGAACGGGGATGGAGCTTTCCTTCACGCTCTCGCACGCCCCTCTGCCTCTGAGGCGGAAGCCTCCCCAGAGCGCTGTCGTAAGATTGACGAACCACCCGAGGAGGCAGGGCGGGAAGCCGGCACATTTGAGCACTTTGTCGACGATTGCACGCGATGAGGTATACGGGCAGTCGGCAATGATGCCGCGCACATTTGCAGAGCCGAGCTTGTCGGCGCTGTTCAGGACTGTGTGTGCACCCATGCTCACACCCATGAGGTATATCGGGGTATCTTCACCGTTTCTCTTTTGCACCCATTCCACCCATCTCAGAGCATCCCCAGTCTCCTTTATACCGAAGGTGATGGTGTGTCCCTCACTTCCCATGCATCCCCTTTCAGATATCAGAAGGACATTGAAGGCAAGGGATGAAAACATCGGAAGAATTCCCGACATGTCGATAAGACTTACGCCCCTGTAGCCGTGAAAGAGTATCACAGTCGGAGCGTCCTTCTTTTCACTTTTGTAATAGCGTCCTTCGAGCCTGAGGCCGTCATCTGACATTGTATAGACCATCTCGCATTCCCTTTTCACCAGTTCATCCGTCTCCTTCTTCATAGTGAGGGCGAACGGATGGTGAGACTGCAGATACTCTATGTCGTTCTGGTGCCTCCGAGGAGTATGGAAGGAACGTCTGTATACGATAAAGGATGCGGCCAGGACTAAGATGAGAAGTAAAGCTGTTACAGTGAGAAATATGGTCATATCATTCTCCGAATGCAAAGTTCCAGCTGAAGCGGAATGTGCCCGAGGTGTATGTAAGTGCACAGCCAAGGCTCATTGCCGTCGACGAGAAGGAACCGATCAGCGGTGTCAGTGAAAGCTTTGCCCTGAGGCTGAAGCTGTCAGTGTAATTCCATCCCCTGCTCTCGAGAGTTCCCCCGTACGAGAGAAGGAAGTTGAGGTACTGGATATATACACTCATCCAGTCCACGCTCTTCTGGATCTCCCATGTAAAGAGATAGAGGTCGGCCGATACATTGAAAGCTGCATTCTTCACGGCGTCGGTGACCCCGAGAGAAAGCCTCAACGGCAGGTTGTAGCTGAGCCTTGTCGTATTATCGAGGGGGATCAGACGCGGCAGGTAGAAAAAGAGTACAGCCGACGGCGAGATGTTCTCCAGAGCGAACTTGACGCCCCATCCGGATAGAGCCCAGCGTCCCAGTCCCGAGGATCGGAAATCAGAGTAGACGAAGGTGAAGAAGTTGAGAGCACCCCCTTTTCCCTTGAGGAAATAGAGAGCGACTGTGTCGCTGAGCATTATGTTTCTGTTGTAGGCGCCGAGATTCTTCGTCCATTTTCCCGTGATGTCCCACTCGAAGGATGCGGACGTGCCCTCGCTGAAGGCCGAGAATGTCGTACTGAAGTAATCGGAGTATGAGTAGCCGGCCATCATCGTCGGCGTCTTCTCCTCGAGTGCATAACCGAGAGAGACCGTCAGCGTGTGCTTCTCCGACACATCTATGCTTGTCGCCGTAAAGCCGAAGCCGCTGAGGCCATCACTATAGAGTCCCGCAGTTCCCGAGAGAGGGAGCAGTACTCCCTTTTTCATGAACTCCAGGGGATTGTAGCTCCGTCTTTCAAGGGTTATCTCCTTCTTTGAAAGAACGGGAGTGAATGAAAGGAGTGTCACACTTCTTTCCTCTCCGAATGAAAGGGACGTTTTTTCAATACGGCTCACCTTCTTCCCGTACACATATGATGATACGTAGTAGATGACACCATCACTGTCCTTCACAGGGTAGTAGACACCGCCCCTGAAGTTATCCGGGGATAGTCTGTATGTACCCTTTTCATAGTCGTACTCACCGTACTTTGTGAAGAGTCCGTCCTTTTCGATATATGAAAAGGCGATCGTCGAGTCTTCGTTCATCGAGAGCGAGTGTATGTAGATATCGTCGCCGAAGGATATGAGGGCGCCTTCTCCACTCCCGGTATCGACCTGGAGGATGGATGTCGCACCGCCCTGAGAGACGAGGAATAACGCCTCTGCCTCTCCGGTGGCGACTCCTTCACACACTGTTATGTCGCGTCCGAGATCCCATGAAGAGATAAGCTCTCCGCTCTCTATGCTCCGGCATTCAAGCACCGTGTTCCTGTCGCTCTCTGTGACAAGAAGGAGGCTCTCATCCGAGAGAAGAAGTCCCGTGTAATAACCGGGGAATGTCCTGTACACACTTCCGTCTCTCTTCAGAATGGAGAGGCTCCTCTTCTTCACACCTACATACAGAGAGAGTATAAAGGAGGGGGAGAAGGAGAGATCATCGGGGTAGGAATAAGAAAGGGCAATGCGCTTCTTTCCGCTTCCATCCTTCTCGAGAGTGCAGAGTGAGGAATCCTTCGAATCCTTTACATAGAGGGTGCCGTCATAGATGGTGAGATTGTTCCAGCCTCCCCATCCCGTTATATTGACGCTCTCTTCTGTCTCCACGGAAAGTGTGCTGCTGTCGATATAGCCGTTCCACGCGTCCTTCAATGAAAGGCCGAAGGTCTTTCTGAAGATGCCGTTCGTGGTGCTTATCGGGAAGAGGTACGCACTGCGGATGAAGGCATAGACCTTCTCTTCTCCGTATGTCTCTCCCAGGTATTCGAGAAAGCCTGCGCCGGCAATGTACGAAAGATTCCCCGACGGCGTTATATCGAGTCCGCCAGCTATGTCGGAGTGGGATATAAAGGGAAAGCCCTCGGCGCTGACTTCGCTCATGAAGGCCATCGTGTACGGGTCGTTGAGTCTTCCCTCCCCCTCACTGCTCTCGACATAGACGGCAATGCCCTCTACAAACGACATATCGAGATAGAGACTGCCTGGCGTTATGATATCACCGAAGACAGTGCGCAGAAACGAGAAGAAGCCGTTCGATATCGAGGCCGTGAAGGCATGGGTGAGCTCATGGTAGAACGTCAGACGGAACGGCTCGGATGTATTCGAGAAGAGTTCGGGAATCGATGCCGTCACATACATGACTATGTGCGACGAAGTGTACGATGTGTAGTGTGCATTGTACATCTTATAGTCACTTTCGAAGTATACCGGAATATGGATCCCGGGGTCGAAGTCGAAGAATGCGACAAGCTTCGAGTAATAATTCTCGGCAACTGCTGCGATTTCGGCTGCACTCTCCTGGGTCTTCTCCGAGTATATGAAATCGAAATGAGCGGTTGAATGTACGTATTCAGAGGCTGTGAGAGATGAGATGACAAGAGAGAGGATGATTACCGCAAGGAGTACTTTCTTCATGGAACGAGTATATATCATCAGCAGGAAGGGGACAACGGTCGTGACAGAGAGCCTCTCTCTTTCTATCATGGCACTATGAGAGTCTTCGATTCACATTTTCATCTGCCGTCCATGCTCGGGCGCGGGCCCGATATCACACTGCCATCCTCTTTCACAGGGCTCGAGTGCGCAACCCTCCCCGACGACGCAGAGGAGAGGATAAAGCTCGTGGGAAAGAGGCGAGATATCTTCATGAGCATGGGCGCCGGTCCATGGTGCACTTCTCCGACATACCCGCTTTCCCCCTCAGATACGATAAGAATCCTCGAAGAGGAGATCGCCCTCTACGGCGCAGACGCCATAGGAGAATGCGGCTTCGATTTTCACTGGAACTACGGGAGCGCGGAAGAACAGGAGAAGCTCTTCACTTCACAGGCAGAGATGGCAAGAAGCCTTTCCGTTCCCCTTATCATCCATTCCCGCGACGCCGACGATATGATATTGAAGCACCTCTCCCTCATAGACGGAAGGACAATCATGCACTGCTTCTCCTCCGGTAAGGAGACGATGATGCACCTCCTCGAGAGGGGTGCATACATATCATTTGCGGGTAATGTGACATATAAGAACAACAAAGCCGTCCAGGAGGCGGCATTGCTCTGTCCCATCGAGAGACTTCTCTATGAAACGGACTCACCCTACCTCACGCCGGTCCCGAAGAGAGGCGAAGCAAACAGGCCGGAAAACACAGAGTATACGCTGCTCTTCCTTTCGTCTCTCAGAGGCGAGGATCCGGAGTATATAAAGGATAACGTACTGAAGAACTTCTTCTCATTGATGAAGAACGGAGAAAGTGTAGTAAGGCGTGAAATCTGACCGGATCATCCTGTCCCAGTCATAGTGTAAAGATATGACACTTTCAAGGGAGACGGCGCCGACAGCATCACGCTCGTCCATCACAATGCGCGCCCCCGTTCTGCGGTATAGAAGCTGGGACGAAAGCGGATCTGTGATTATGAGGGCATAGCAACTCTCCGATGAAGAGACGAGACTATCGATGTTGACGACGCTTACACGGCCCTGGTAGGTCAGAGCCGTAAGGGACGGATAATCAGCAGAGAGCGCATCATAGAGAGCATCGTATTCTCCCGACTCCTCGTAGACGAGGGCCGTAAGAGAAGCGGGAAACGAGGAGAGGAACGAGGCATACATATCCTCCTCGGAGAAAGTGAGATCAACCTTCTCCCCATCCCTGAAGACTGTGTAGAAGAGCGTCCTCTCCCCCTCTCCGGTGAAAGAATACGGCGTATATATATAAGTGTCCGCCGTTTTGATGCGTTCCATCAGAGACATCGAGTCATCGCTACGGGAGACGCAGAAATAGCCGGCATTGAGAAACCGAGGATGAGACCAGCGTGACGAGATCTCCTCAATTGAGGAAGGTGTGACATAGACTACGAGACGGAAAGAGAAAAAGACGCAGAGGAGCGCCGTGATGAGAAGAAATGCTGAAATAAGTATAACCCTTTTCGTCTTCGACATGCCTAGATAGTAAACCGAACGGGGGGACAACCTCAACATGTGAACTACAAGGCAGCGGATTACCGGCCCCTCCCGCGGTTTTTCTTCGTAAACGGCTTTCTCATAATTTCAAATGCCGTCATCAAATACCCCGCTGTCCATACTAAACAGTTTAACCCTCAACTTATAGGTAAGCAGCCGTTCTCCCGCCCTGCTCTCTTCTCACTCTGCAGTAAGGAGATTTTACTTTTTCATGAAATAGGTCATCTTGACCCATCTGAGAGGCCTTCGAACGGCGTACCCCCTGTGTCACACTCTCTTACCCGGATTGAACTGGAACCGTCCTGTCTTAAGCAGGTATCAATTGATAAAACAAGAATAAAGGCTTCCTTTTCAAAAATCCCGCTACTTTGAGTCTTCCGCGTCTTATCAATACTCAAGATTCGCTCAATTCCAGTAATACCAGAATGCCGGACGTACCCCGACAGTAGTAGCGTAGACCCTACAAATCCACAGGAGACCACCCTCCTGAGGAATGATAGACATTTCATTGCCATGGCTGGCGCGTGAACGCAACCACCACGAGGAGATGTTATTGCTGATATCGTACGCAACTCTAGCCGCATTATTTGCAAAATATTCGGCATTACTTGCTTCATTCCAGGAAAGCAGGAAGAAATAGTCGGTGCCTGATTCTGATATCGAAGTAACCTCAATTTCGGAAGTGACATCAACCTTCTTTATATTGCTTGTCGATATACTGT
>CAVACS010000083.1:0-10355 GCA_963587105.1 Anaerovoracaceae bacterium
AGGGTATGCTCGCTTTCGCTGCATACCCCGGGACTTGTCCCGTGGGTTGTTGATTTGTGAAAGATATTAAATCGTTCGGAAACATCCACTGCCCCGGAGAAGAAAGGAAAATGGAGGCTTCTTCACCGGAGCTTCATAATTCTTGACAATTATTACAGAAAACCGTGAAGATTCCGTCACGGAAAACGGATATCTTATAGTCAAGAAAAGCGAATATAAATTGTTTTTTCTTCAATCCCTCCTTTGTGGGCTGCAACATAATCCCCCGTTGCAGCCCTTTCATTTTAAAGTTACGGATTTCCCTGAGAAAAAAGTCCCGCCCTTGAACGGACGGAGCTGATTTTGCGATCAGATGTACTCGACCTCTATGTATATGTCTCCGCTTCTCTCTATCGGGACGATTCTGTTCTCTCTCTTCCTGCCATCGACGATAAGAGAGTATTCCTTTCCTCTCCGGGCATTGATGTGGAGTGTAGTATTTCCTATCTTCCTCACTGCCGTGAAGGAATTTATCTCCTTCGGGAGTACCGGGTTTATTTCGAAGCCTTCCAGGCGCGGAGTGAGGCCGAGAAGGAAATGGCTTGCGTTGACGAATGTCCATGCCGCGCAGCCTGTGAGCCAGCTGTTCTTTCCCTCTCCTCTGTTCGGAGCATCGCGTCCTGCAACCATCTGGCAGTAGACATAGGGCTCGGTTTTCCTTATATCGCTTCTGTCTTCGTTATATGACGGGGAGATCTTGCGGTAGATCTCGAATGCCCTGTCGCCGTGTCCGAGACAAGCCTCTGCCGAGCTCACCCACGGGTTGTTGTGGCAGAAGATACCTGCATTCTCCTTATATCCCGGAGGATAGGACGAGACCTCTCCGAGATTGAGGTGGTATTCCTTGTAGGCCGGCTGGAGGATGATGATTCCCTCTTCGCTGTCGAGGTACTTTCTTGTGCTCTCGAGAGCTTTTTCAGCCATCCCGTTCTCCCTTCCGATTCCCGCCATCACGCACATGCCCTGGGGCTCGATGTAGATCTTTCCGTCCTCGCAGTCCCGGCTCCCGACCTTCTCTGAGAATGCATCGTAGGCACGGAGGAACCATTCACCGTCCCATCCGGGGCCTTCGACTGCCTCTTTCATCTTCTTTATTTCAGCTTCTGTTTCCTCCGCCTCATCGTTCTTTCCGATATGTCTCAGAATCTCCACATACTGTGAAGCGTACCTGACGAAGAGCCCTGCAATGAATACCGACTCCGCCTTTCCCGATTCGAAGTTTGAACAGGTCTGGAAGCTTTCTCCGGGAGTGGAGGAGAAGCAGTTGAGATTGAGGCAGTCGTTCCAGTCGGCTCTTCCTATGAGCGGGAGGCCGTGGGGTCCCTTGTGGGTGACTGTATACATGACACTCCGTCTCAGATGCTCGAGAAGGGGGGCCTTCTTATCTTCGTTGTTGTTGAACGGCACCATCTCCTCGAGGATAGTGTAGTCTCCCGTCTCTGCAAGATATGAGTATACCGATGCGATGAGCCAGAGCGGGTCATCGTTGAAACCGCCCCCTATATCTGCATTGCCCTTCTTGTCGAGAGGCTGGTATTGATGGTATGTTGATCCGTCTTCGAACTGGATGGATGCAATGTCGATTATTCTCTCCCTCGCTCTGTCGGGGATGATGTGCATGAAGCCCAGGAGGTCCTGACAGGAGTCCCTGAAGCCCATGCCGCGTCCGATTCCGCTTTCATAGTAGGAGGCCGAGCGCGAGAGATTGAATGTGATCATGCACTGGTACTGGTTCCATATGTTGACCATCCTGTCGAATTTCTCGACTCCCGTATCTACATGGAAGGATGAGAGAAGCTCGTTCCAGTGATCTCCGAGCTTTTCCAGCGCTTCATCAGCCTTGTCCTTCGATGAGAAGCGCTTCTGCATTTCATGTGCCTTTTTCTTGTTGATTATCCCCGGTCTCTCCCATTTGTCGTCGTCCTCGTTTTCGATGTAGCCGAGGATGTAGACGAGGCTCTTCTCCTCTCCCGGGGAGAGAGTGAAGGTATTCTCCAGAGCCGCGACGGGCGACCATCCCGAAGCCGTGGAATTGGAAAGCCTTCCGTTTCTTATTCCGTCCGGGCTGTCGTAATTGTTGAAGCGGCCGAGGAACGAGAGTCTGTCCGAGTCGTATGACGATATATTCTCGTTGACGGAGAAGAACGCATAGTGATTTCTCCTCTCCCTGTACTCCGTCTTGTGATAGACAGCATTCCTTTCTATCTCAACCTCTCCTGTGGAGTAGTTGCGCTGGAAGTTCGTCATATCATCAAGGGCGTTCCACAGGCAGAATTCGACGGCGCCGACTGTGCGGATCTTCTTTACGTTTTGTGTGTTGTTGGAGAGGGTCAGTGTGAGAACCTCACACTTCTCGTGAAGAGGCACGAAAGCTGTAAGTACGGCCTCAAGTCCGTTCTTTGTTGAACGGAATGTCGTATAGCCCATGCCGTGGCGGCATTCGTAGCTGTCCAGCTGAGTCTTCAGCGGAAGAAATGCCGGTGACCATTTCGTATCTCCGTCAATGATGTAGAAGAGGCGTCCGGTGTTGTCTTCGGGGACGTTGTTGTATCTGAAGCGTGTGATACGTCTCAGTTTGGCATCCCTGTAGAAGTCATATCCTCCTGCGGTGTTAGAGATGAGAGCGAAGAAATCCTCGTTGCCGAGATAGTTTATCCACGGAAGCGGTGTGTATGGTGTGTCGATTACGTATTCCTTTCTTTCATCGTCGAAGTGGCCGTAGCGCATGTATCCTCCAGTTGGTTCAGTGCGTGAACTAATTACATTTAACCACGTTTCCGTCATTATTCAAATACTATTTATCGGCTGAAGACGATTTTTCTTCCTCAACATAGCCCGGAATGATAAACTTCCTCCATGGTTGAAATACGTAAATACAGAACAGAAGACAGAAAGGATCTTGAAAGAATATGCTCCGTCACTGATCCCAGGCATTTCCCCGCCCTGTATCTTTACACCCTCTACCTCAACTATTATATCGAAGATGAGAGCGGCCTCTCTCTTGTCTCTTCGGTTGACGGAAAGACGGCAGGCTACATACTCTGCGCCCCGGATTACGGGGTATGGAAAAGAAGAATGAGGGAGGTGTACCTGAGAAATGCGGATGATATGACGAGACGGGACGGGGAGGATGCAATCCGTTTCTATTCTCCCTATGCCGGAGAATACCCGGCCCATCTCCATATCGACATAGATCCTTCCTTTCAGAGGATGGGGCTCGGGACGGCCCTTGTCGATGCACTCTCTATAATGCTGAAGGAGAAAAATATAAAAGGTCTCATGCTCGGCGTCGAGCGGACGAACGTCAAGGGTGTGTCGTTCTATGAGAAGTACGGCTTTAAAAAACTCGACTCCGAGGGCTCTGCATACGGATTACTTCTTTCATAGAAAGAAAGTACATGAATTCTTCACCTAATCTTTATTGAAAAAGATTCCTGAGAGTGTATTATAGACGCAGGTAAGAGAAGTTTTTTTCATATTTTAAATTCACAAATCCTCCTTTTGCAGCTGCTGACCGCGGCTGTTTTTTTTGTGCTTGAAAGCGGTATCTGAGTCGATTTCAGGACACGTAATGAAGCCGACGGTACGGCGGTCTGTAGTGCGGATAATCCCGTAGAACAGAGACTTTGTGTCAGATTCCGGTCCTGAGGACACATTTTTCTTCTTCTGATTTTTCTCTTTCTCATGATCGGGAATATGAGATCAGCGTCCTCTTTCGGGAAGGGGGAAACAAACAATGGACAGAAATAATGAGGCGCTGAACAATTGCGGCTGCAGTGAGAAAAAGGCAAAAAAAATCGGGCTGGGCGGATTTGAACCGCCGACCCCCAGTCCCCCAGACTGGTACGCTCAACCTCTGCGCTACAACCCGGATAACAGCCGTAATCGTGACACTTTTGGGTGTTATTGTCAACTGTGTGCGAGCCATTATTCTGCACTTCTCATCAGATTGAGACATTAACAGAAACGGCCTTCCTTATGAGGGGAGGCCGAATATCAGTCAGTCGAGTTTCTTCACTTCTTCAACGCTGTTTTCGATTGCAGGAGGAAGGGTGATTCTGCCGTCGAAGACCTTCATATCCTTGAAGCCTGTTCCTGTAAGGAGAACGACGACTGTGGCATCTTTTCCCAGTTCCTTTACAAAATGGTCTCTGTCCTTTTCGAAGCATGCGTATGCACATGCAGCGGCAGGCTCTGCGAGAACACCGCTCTTACGCGTCAGTGTGAGCTGGCTCTGGAGAATCTCTTCGTCTGTTGCGAGAACTGCCCAGCCTTTTGATTCTTTTACATAGCGTGCCGCCATTCTTCCGTTTGCGGGGAGGTCGACGGAGATGCTGTCGGCTCTCGTTGTTGCCCTGACTGCCCTCCAGTCACCGTTGTTGATGGCATTGCTTACAGCCGGGGACTGTGTGCTCTGGCAGCAGATGATACGAGGCATTCTGTCGATGAGGCCGGCGTCGAGAAGGTCCATGAAGCCCTTTGCCACACCGGCTATGATGCAGCCGTCGCCTACCGGGACATAGACTGCGTCGGGGGCCTTTCTCCCCATCTGTTCGAAGAGTTCGATGGAGATGGACTTCTTGCCTTCGATTGTCATCGGGTTATATGCCGTGTTGCGGTTGATGCCGCCGTGCATCTTCGTGTATTCGATGCTGAGTTTGAATGCATCGTCATAGCTTCCCTTGACTGGAATGACCCTTGCTCCGTAGAGAACGGACTGCATGAGTTTGTTGATCGGAGCCGAAGAGGGAACGAAGAGCACAATCTCGATTCCCATTGCTGCTCCTACTGCACTCATTGCCGCACCTGCATTTCCCGTTGATGCAAGGGCGATCTTCTTTTCATTGTGGTGTTTCGCCTGGAGAGCGACGAGGTAGCTCGCCCTGTCCTTGAAGGATCCGGAGACGAGGAGTGTGTCGAGCTTGAAGAAGAGGGAGGGGGTGTCGAGCTCTTTTCTGATCCTCTCTGGCGCCATCAGAGGTGTCACGCCGACGGGGAACGAGAGGTCGTCTTCGGCCTCGTAGGGGTAGAAGTCGAAGGGTGTGACATGCTCTTTCTCTTTCGCCTTCTTCAGTACATCATCGCTGAGCTTGACGATGAGGTTCCCCTTTGGAAAGAACTCGTCGCTGTTGCTTTTCGAGCACTCGGGACAGAGGTACATGATTTTGTCTGTCACGTACTCGCGTCCGCAGTCTGAACAAACATATTTGAATCTCATAACTTGATTTTCCTTATTGAAAAATATAGCCGGGAGGTTATCCCGGCTGTGCTGCGGCTTTTAACAGCCCTTGACCTTTTCGTTGAACTCTTCGATGAGCTTGTCGATCTTCTTCGTAAGCTTCGGAAGGTCTGTCCAGTAGTTTCTGTCATACCACTGTCTGTTGAGCTCTTCGTATGTCTTGCCCTGCTGCTCTACCCATGTGTAGTACTTGAGGTTGTGCACGCGGAGGCGTTCATAGTATGTGAGTTCGAGAGCGTTCTCAATTGTCTGGTGCATGAGTGCAGAAGCGTGTACTCTTGCAGCTTCCATGAGGGAGAAACTGCCCTGCTGCTCGTCAAGTTCCTTAAGTCTGGACGTGTACATGACGGAGCTGTCGGTGAGGATTGTGAAGACGACGTCGTCCTCATCCATCTCGTAGTACTTTGCCATCTTGATTGCGGAAAGCATGTTTCCGATACCGGAGATGCCGAAGAGTGCGAGGTTGTCGAGTTCCTTGTCACTGAGACCGATGGACTTGAGATATTCCTTTCCTTCCGGTTCATTGAAGAGGCGGTAGATATCCATACAGTCCTGATCGTCGATTGCACAGATCATGTCTGTGTTCTTCACATTGTGGATCCATGGAACGTGCTTGTCGCCGATACCTTCGATTCTGTGTGCGCCGAAACCGTTTCTGAGCAGTGTCGGGCACTGGAGAGCTTCACCGGCAGCAATCTTGATGTTCGGATATACCTTCTTGAGATGGTCGCCTGCAGCGAGTGTTCCGCCCGAGCCTGTCGAGGATGCATAGCCGCGTACGTTCTCATCCTTTATACCGAGCTTTTTGATGACTTCGAGGATTGCCGAACCTGTGACTTCATAGTGCCAGAGGTAGTTTTCGAACTGCTCGAACTGGTTGAAGATGACGATGTGCTTGCCTCTCTCTGCATCGAGCTCGTGGCATTTGTCGAAGATTTCCTTTACGTTGGACTCACAGCCGGGGGTTGCGATGATCTCGCCTGCGACTGTCTTGAGCCAGTTGAATCTCTCCTGCGACATGTCCTCCGGGAGGATTGCGATGCTCTTGCATCCGAGGAGGGCGGAGTTGTATGCGCCGCCGCGGCAGTAGTTGCCTGTACTCGGCCATACAGCCTGCTGTTCGACAGCGTCGAAGTTTCCTGTTACGAGAGCCGGAGCGAGACATGCGTATGTAGCACCGACCTTATGGACGCCGCAGGGGAAGAACTTGCCTGCGAGAGCGAAAATCCTGGCCTTCGTGCCTGTGATCTTCTTCGGGATTTCGATGAAGTTGACATCGCCGAACTGGCCGCCTTTCTCAACCGGTTCGTTGTGCCAGTTGATTCTGTAAAGGTTGAGCGGATTGACATCCCAGAGGCCTACGTCCCTGAGCTTTTCCTTGATATCATCAGGAATAAGTGAAGGATCCTTCATCTGGGCGAATGTCGGAAGTGTGATGCCCTTTTCTCTGCATCTTGCGACGTTTTTCTCAACTATTTTTGGCTTTTTGCTTAAATTGATGAGCATAATAATCTCCTATGTGTAGTTAGTATTGTTGTGAAAATGTGATTTGTAAAGAAAAAATTGAGGTAAATAGCTGATTTTTTCAAATAATTGAGTTTTTCATCAATATTTTTTTCTCTTTTCCTATGTTACTTCATGATTCTCCCGTTCCCGCTGATCCTTATCCTGGGGTCATTGAGCGCCCCCTCAAAGAGGCTACGGATCTGGTCGCCTGACTTGAGGTAGCCCATTTCGGAGATGAAGAGCCGGTAGAGTTCCCCTTTCCTGTATGAGTTCTTTTCTCCGTTCTCCAGAATGTAGAGAATACAGTTCGCCGCTTCGGCGTGTGGAATCTGGTATGAGTATCTCTCCTCGGAGAGGGGGGTGGGGCGGAAGCAGTCTTCGCTTTTTCCGGTATGATAGACCTTCTCGCCGTCACTGTCCGTCGTGACGGGGACATCCAGACGCTCCGTCACTGATACCAGAAGTCCGTTCAGCCTCGAGCCGTTCTTGAAGAGGTCGTAGGAGTTGAGAACCCTCTTGAACATCAGGCTTTCCTTTACGGGACCCTCGCTCTCTATAACCCTTTCCATTCTCGAGAGAATGTCGTCGTCGAATGCCCCGGAGAGCATCTCCTCGCTCGTCTTAGGTGTCACCTCGAAAGCGGTGATAGTGTATTCTTTCTTTTCCATATGAAAATTGTATGTCCAAAGTGTAATGAATGAAAGCGGATTTGTTGTAATAAAAGGCAATTAACAGTACCATTTCTCAACAGAAAAGGAAATGAATCATGGAAATAACACAAGATATCAGATATGTCGGAGTCGATGACAGGCGCATCACTCTCTTCGAGTCCCAGTATCCACTGGATAGAGGAGTCTCGTACAATTCGTACCTCATCGTTTCGGAAGGCAGGAGCCTCGTCATGGATGCCGTCGAGGAAGGCTATGTGAACGAATGGCTGGAGAACATAGAGAAGGAGACGGAGAGCGTCGACTATCTCGTCGTCCAGCATATGGAGTGCGACCACAGCGCAGGGATATGTGCATTCATGGAGAAGTATCCCCGGGCAAAGATAATATCGTCACAGAAGGCGTTCACAATGATGAAGAACTTCTTCTCATCCGACTATGAGGAGCGGCGCATAGTCGTGAAGGAGGGAGATGTATTCACTCTCGGCGGACACACACTCACATTCATCGCGGCACCGATGATCCACTGGCCGGAGGTAATGGTTACGTACGACGAGCATGACAGAGTGCTCTTCTCTGCAGATGCCTTCGGCACATTCACTGCCAACGCCCTCAGAGCTGAGGACGAGGACTGGGCAGAGGAAGCTTCCCGCTACTACTTCGGAATCGTCGGGAAGTACGGTACGATGGTGCAGAAGCTTCTCGAGAAGGCCTCCTCTCTCGAGATAGCACAGATATGTCCCCTTCACGGCCCCGTCCTCAGCGACAAGCTCGGCTATTACACCGGCCTCTATGACAGGTGGTCCTCATACACTCCCGAGGATGACGCAATAACAATATGTTATACCTCCGTCTACGGCCATACGAGAGAGGCTGTGATGACACTCTCCGGACTTCTCGAGAAGAAGGGGAGGAAAGTCGAAGTATTCGACCTTGCACGCTGTGATGTGTACAGGGCCGTAGCCACCGCATTCCGGCACGGCAGTCTCATTCTTGCAACGACGACATACGACGGCGACATCTTCCCTGCGATGAGAGATTTCATCGAACGTCTCAACCACCGTTTCTTCCAGAAGAGGAAGATAGGCCTCATCGAGAACGGATCCTGGGGGCCTGTCGCAGCAAGAACAATGAAGGGGATGTTCGAGAAGGCTAAGGACATAACATTTGCAGAGACGACAGTCACGCTTCTGAGTGCCCTTGATGAAAAGAGTCTTTCAGAAATAGAGAAGCTTGCAGAAGAGTTCTGAGAGCTCTGCTGACAGAGCGGCATGATGTTGATCGATTTGCATCATGCCGTTTTCCAGCCCCGTCTACGCATCCCCGGGACGGAATCGGGAAGGCTGTGGCGAAAAAAGTTCTTCCTGCTTTATTTTACCGTTTTTCTCAGTCATATACATCTTCTTTGTTGTTTGCCTCAAAAACTGCATGATAATAAGACGTATTCATAATTTTAATGAGGTATGAAAAATCGGACCTCAAAAAGTTTTTTTGACAAAAACGTGAGCTGCGGACCTATATATAATAGGAGTGGCAAATGTCAAAATCCGAAAAAAGGAACAAAGAGAGAAACAAAGAGAAGGATACTCTGGAGTATTACAGCCGCCTTATCGAGGAGAAGCGGTTGCTTCCCAGGGCGAAGATCAAGGACACTGCCTTCGCACTCTGTGTGAGGAAAAAGGATTACCTTGTAGATTTCTACAGGATGATACACCCCGAGGACCGGAGTGTCACGGCAGATGACGTGGAGCTTGTCAACATCGAGAACCTCTTCATGGAGGATATTTATAACGACTGCTCGTTCGTCGTAAGAGGGAAGAAGCTCATCCTCATAGAGTGTCAGTCGCTCTGGACGGAGAACATCGGCTTCAGACTTATGGAGTACTACACGGCCCTGTACCCCGTTGTAGTACCTGATTTCTCGATCAGAAAACACAGAAGGAAAAGAGTAGACGTTCCCGACTTTGAGTTGTATGTTTTCTATGTGGGGAAAGAGAGTGTTCCCGAGGAGATTCATGTTACGTCTCTCGTCTTTCCGGAGCCTCATGAGCCTTTTCTTCCTGTCGGTGTCTTCACAGGCAGGAACAGCAGAGGACGGGCGAAGGAGTTCTTTGACTTCTGTGAGACGAGAGACAGAAATGTAAGTCTTTACGGGAATGGTGTGGAAGCCATAGAGAAGACGATTATCGAATGTCTTGACAGGGGAATTCTTGTGGACCTGATCAATGAGAAAAAACATGAGTTGGAGGCTCATATGAGGCAGAGTGACAAACTTAAGTATGCTCAGTATATGAAGCTGAGTATTGAAGAAGGTCGAGCGGAAGGCAGAGCGGAAGGCAGAGCGGAAGGCAGAGCGGAAGGCAGAGCGGAAGGGATAGCCGAAAACAGGGAAAAGACCATGAGGGTGATCCGTGAGGCAGATCTGCCCGAAGAAGCCAAGAAGATGCTTATTGCACGACTCAGCTTCTGAAGATGAGGATTCCGGAAGAACCGATAAATAACCCTGGATCATTCTGATTGAATGCGATGGAGTGCAGTGTAATGACCAGAAAAGAAAAACTCTTCTATGCAGAATACCTGAAGTTCAGTATTAAAGAAGGTCGAGCGGAAGGAATGAAAGAAGGCATGGAAAAAGGCAGAGCGGAAGGAATAGCCGAAGACAGGGAAAAGACCATGAGGGTGATCCTTGAGGCAGATCTGAGCGAGGAAGCCAGGAAGATGCTTATTGCACGGCTCAGCTGATGGTAAGAAAGAAGGGCGTCACATATTCTGCGGCGCCCTCTTCATTGTTAAACTCCTTGTCAGCGGAAACCCCGGGGCTTGCCCCGTGGGAGGAGCTGACTAATAATTCAAAAAAACCTCCAGAAACAGCCCGAACTGAGCCGTTCTGGAGTGGAGATAAA
>CAVACS010000084.1:0-10334 GCA_963587105.1 Anaerovoracaceae bacterium
GTTGAGGACGATGCAGCATAATGAGAACGCAAAGCAGGATCTGTCTGCTGTAAAGTAAATTTCAAATTTCAAGCTGGAATGGCCAGGGCAAGTTAGGTTCTGGTCTTTTTTATAGAGATTACTGTCTGTCATTTCTACTGAGAATAGTTCAAGAAAGTTGCAGTGACATATACGAATATAGTTCAAGAAGAGTTGCAAACCACCATCTCATAGTTCAAGAAGAGTTGCAAAAACATGTGATAGTTCAAGAAAGTTGCAATTAGATTTTTAAAAACTCAAACATTTGTCGGAGATTGAACCATAAAAACCCTTATAAAAATGAGAATAGTTCAAGAAGAGTTGTCAATAGTTCAAGAAGAGTTGCAATCGACACCATAAAAACCATTTATACATCCTCCCGAAAAAAATTGGATATAATGTATCTTCTGTCAATTAGAATATCATGAAAACAGGTATATCTGAAACGTACATATGTCAGTTACAACTTTTCTTGTCTTATTGAGAAGTCATTGTGAAGTGTCGAATTAATCTGATTAAACCGGCTCTTCGTTACATAATGAATGAGCCCATAACACGATGTGGCCCATTGTCCATTCCAGGAACTGACTTTACATTTGAATATATGGATTTCTCTTCAGATTCTTTCTATCCGAAGTATTTTCTGAGCTTGAAAGCGTCCTTGAAATCAAAACAGCAGTCAAGACATTTTGATATCCCGCCGATAAGAGAGCCGTTGATTAGAGCGCAGAATATCGTACCGAGCTTCACACCCTCGAAGTGCCAAAGGCCGAAGAATGCAAACGACATAACTATTGCCAACAGGCAGCTCGTGCAGTCATATATCGTCTTGAATCTGTTTATATCCATACCGATATGACTCGAGACTTCCTTGACGAAAAGCTCATATACTTCGGGTGATATATACGAATGGAAGAAGAATGATATCCCGATTGCACAGAGAACCATCCCCAGGATGTATACCCCTCCCCTACTCAATAAACCCTCAATGCCGAGATCCTTAACACAAAACATGGCGAAATCAAGTGTGAAGCCGTAAAGAACGGCGGTGACAAATGAAAAGAGATACGAGAGTCTGAACCTCTTCAAAGCAATAATCATAACGATCAAGAGCAGAGCCTGTAGTGTGTACTCTGCCATGCCGAAGGTGAAGAACGGCATTGATGGTGACAGCTTCAGATACACCAGGTATGCAGGAGCAACAACCATCGACACTCCACAATCGGCCTTTTCCATGAACGCTACACCGAAGGCTACTGTTATGAGTGCAACAACATACGCCGCTTCAGTTGAGAAAACCGGCTTTCTTCTCACACTTTTCATATCTTCTGCCTTTTTTACTTCGTCCATATTTAGAGAGTATATTCTCCCCGAAATCGAGATACAAGCCGTCCTCTTGAGTGCTGTTGAGAGAAGAAAGACTTTTAACGTCCGATTGAATGAGAGGCTAGCGTATTATCCGGCGGCCATTCAATAATATCTTCGGCCGGGTTCCTCTTGCCCCCTTTCGTCTGGAACTGGTCTTCCGGCCTCTATCCTCAGGGATGAACTTGTCTGCCGCTGAGACATAATGTCTCTCTTCTCAGGAAACGATTCCGAACCCAGCGCATCTCACACGCTTCTTAATACAGGATGCGTTTCAGCATAAATCACCGGATCCTGTTCCCGGTGAGAGAGAAGAAAGGCGGAATGAAATAGAGACGTTCACTTGATAATCCTTCTCTACTTTGTTCTACTTCCCCCTGTTTTGCTGTATACTCTCGCTATGATTCAAATCAATTATACTCCTGCGGATAATCTCGATTCCGCACTGGACAATCTCTATACGATAATCACTCTCCTGAGGTCTCCCGAAGGCTGTCCCTGGGACAGAATCCAGACTAACCAGAGTGCAACAGAGAGTCTCATCGACGAAAGCTACGAATACCTTGACGGCGTTCTCAAGAAAGATAAGGATGTCTGCCGCGAAGAGATCGGCGATGTCATGATCAACGTATTCATGAACCTTAGACTTCACGAAGAGGCGGGAGACTTCAAACCTTTTGAAGCTGTCAACGAAGTATGTGAAAAGCTCATCAGGCGTCATCCCCACGTATTCTCCGATGCAAAAGCTGAGAATGCAGGCGAAGTGCTTTCTCTCTGGAACAGTGTGAAGGAGAATGTTGAGGGGCACAAGGACAAGGCATCAGATTTCTTCTCTCATATTCCTTCATCCCTTCCTCCCCTCGACAGCTCCTATGAGATACAGAAGAAGCTTAAGAAGGTTGGTTTCGACTGGGAGAATGTCGAGGGTGTAATCGAGAAGGTCAGAGAGGAGCTGGGAGAAGTCGAGGAAGCAGTGAAGGAAGGAGATAAGGACCATATTGAAGAGGAAATCGGAGATCTTCTCTTCTCGGTTGTCAATCTCTCACGTTTTTTGAAGGTCAGACCCAACACTGCCCTCTTCAGATGTAACTGCAAAGTCAAGGAGCGCTTCCAGAAGCTTTTCGATCTTGCAGCAGAAAAGAACATCCCGCTCGACAAGGACCATGCTCACGAAATGAATGAACTCTGGGATGAGATCAAGAAGGACGAAGATCATGATAAGGCGTAAGGGACAGCTCTACTGGGACGATGCCATAGTTACACTTAATGACGATATGTTTTCTCCGATGCTCGAGGAGGAGAAGAACTCAAAGCGCTACTACAATGCTTCAGCTCACTTTTCCAGTCTGAGAAGTTCAATTGAACCATCCCTTCTCAAGGACTTCCAGTGGATAAAGATAGAATATACCGTCCCCTACTTTGTCGATCTTGCCTTCAGATGCCGTAACAGGGCCTTCGGTGTAATCTTCACTGAAGTGGAAAAGGACGGCATTCTCTCCGGCGGGACCTGGTGGGATGAACGATTTCGGCTGTGCGCAGAGAATGACATTATCCCGTGTTATCTTCCCTTCGACTCTTCAGAGAGCATCATTAAGCTTGTCGAAGACAAGTTCAATCTTATAGATGCAGAAAGATACCGCAGTGAAGGTATCATCAAAGCCGTCGTTCCCGAGGCAGTTTCCACCGATGATTTCAGAGAATACTCGAAGTGGGAGAAAGAGAACATGGCTGTCATGGCAATCGTCGAGAATCTCCATGACAAGGAGAAGATCGACCAGATTCTCTATCAGACCTACCCCGGGGTATATCCTAACATCTACTGGATAGACAAGGATAATGCCTTCCACTGGATGCTCATAAGGACTGTAGACGAAAGGGAGGAGAAACCTGAAGTGCCGGAAGAAATTCTTACTGCGATATCCAGCAACAACGGCTTCGGTCACTATGCCCTCTCTGAGCTCTCGAATCCCTATGCTCCGAACGTCTATCCGAGGGGACAGAAAGTCGATTTGAAGTTCGAAATCTTTGATCTCAACTGAAGATAATGGCACCATGCGGTGCCATTAAATAATAAAACCAGGTCCCGGATAAGCCGGGTTCTGTTTATGTAATCATCTATCTGGGAACTGGATTACTCCAGTCCTCAAGCGGTTTACCCGTGAGTAAGGCCGAACAAGCCACTCACATACTTAACCTTGCTCCCAGTGAGGTTTACCATGCCTTTCCCGTTACCGGAAAAGCGGTGGTCTCTTACACCACCCTTTCACCCTTACCTTGCGGCGGTCTGCTCTCTGTTGCACTTTCTGTAGCATTACTGCTCCCGGCCGTTAGCCGGCACTGTGTTCTGTGGAGCCCGGACTTTCCTCTCTTTCAAGCGATTACTTCCGGAACCTGGAAAAATTCAAAAATCAGAAGTCTTCGTCACCTTCATCGGCCACGAGAAGATCGCTGTCGTCCTCCTGTCCTTCGTCTCCGGCACTTTCACCACCCTTCGAAATCGACTTGATCATCTCGATATCATCGAAGATGTAGTTCTTCTCCTCCTCCGGAGGAAGAGTGTCGTCGAAGTAGATGAGACGCGAGCAGTAGGGACATGTATCGACTTCGTCCTTGAGCTGCTTGAGCCTCAGGTCGATTACAAACTGCATGGGAAGAACCGTGTTACAGCCCATACATACCTGACCCTTGACAGGAACAAGGCCCTCGCCGTTCTTCTTTCTTGCGATATTGTAGAAACGAGCAAAGAACTCTTCATCGATGACGCCGCCCTTGACTAAATCAATTTCGCCGTCGAGTGCAGCAATCTTGCCTTCGATTTCTGCCGTTTCAGCTTCCACGACAGCCTTCTTTTCGTCGACCTTCTGTGTAAGCGTGTTCACGGCTTCGGTCTGTTCCGCAATTCTTCCTCTGAGGTCCTTTATCTGTTCGTCCTTCGCCCTTTTGGCAGTCAGAAGAGATTTTGCACGTGCCTCCGCTTCGTTGATCTGCTTCGTCATGGCCTCGAATTCGCGCTGTGTGGAGAGAGTCTCCACCACCTTCTGATATTCAGAAGACTCATTATTTGCATCTGCATACTGTATGGCAAGGCTCTTCTCTTCGCTCTCCGCCTGTCTGAGATCCTCCTCGTATCCCTCAAGGATTTCAGATGCCTTCTTAAGATCGCTCTCATCCTCTCTCAGGGACTGGGGAATCATCTCTCTCTGATTCTCGAGATTCAATTTTTCAGTTATCACACTCTGAAGTCTGATCAGACATTCAAGCTTCTTGTTATCTGCCATTTCTTATCTACCTTCTCCAACGAAAATCTATCATATAGGATTTTAAAAATATGTTCTACTTCTTTGTCAGCTCCAATCCTTCAATTGTCTGCTTCTCTTGGGGTGTCTGAGGCGTCTCAGGGCCTTGGCCTCGATCTGCCTGATTCTCTCTCTGGTGACATCGAAATAGAGTCCGACCTCCTCGAGCGTGAGGGCATAGCCGTCATCGAGACCGAAGCGCATTCTCAGGACCTCCTGCTCTCTTTCGGGCAGAGTCGAGAGAAGCTCTCTGATCTTGTCCTGGAGGAGCTTGTAGGCTGTCTGGTTTGCAGGGTTCTCGGCATCCTTGTCTTCGATGAAGTCACTCAGGACGCTGTCCTCCTCCTCTCCGACGGGTGTTTCAAGAGATATGGGCTCTCTTGCAACGCTCTTTACTGTCTTGACCTTACTCTCCGGCCACTCGAGAATGTCTGCTATCTCGCGGTCGGTCGGCTCACGTCCGAGAGTCTGCATGAGCTGCCTCGAGACACGTACGACCTTATTGATCTGTTCGATCATATGGACGGGTACACGGATTGTTCTCGCCTGATCTGAAATCGAACGGGTTATTGCCTGTCTGATCCACCAGGTTGCGTAGGTGGAGAACTTGAAGCCCTTCGCATACTCGAACTTCTCGACTGCCTTTATAAGGCCGATGTTTCCTTCCTGCACAAGGTCAAAGAACTGGAGGCCCCTGTTCGTGTACTTCTTGGCTATCGAGACGACAAGCCTCAGATTTGCCTTGATAAGTCTGTCCTTTGCACTCTTGAGGATGGTCTGGCCGTACTGGATGTTCTTCACATTCTCGAGGACGGTGTCAGTCGAACACTCGAAGTCGTTCTCGATTGTCCTTAGCTCCTTCTCTGTAAGCTGCAACTCCTTTATAAGCTCCTTGATCTCGTCGCTCGAGAGAGAGAGGGATTCCTCGATGCTCTGTGCCTTGCTTCTTGTTGCAAGATCACGCCCGAGCTGCCTCAGTTCACGAGTCGAACTTATCCTCAGTCTCTCCTCGATCTCCTTCTTCTTCTTAGTACACTCGATTATGGTGTCGCGCGCATTGATGAACATCTCCGTCAGGGCGTCGATCTCCTCCTCCTGGAGCTCTATCGAGCCGACCCAGTCGGTGACAGGGATGTACTTGTTGGCTTCGAGGCTCTCTATCTCCTTCTCTGCATCCTTGAACTTCTTCGCAAGGCTCTGCGAGATATTCATATTCTCCTTCTTGAGCTCGTTATGAAGCTTCTGGATGGCAGCCTCGAGATCCTGGCTCTTCATATCCTGATGCTCCGCGCGGAACCTCTCGTCCTTCTCCTGTGCTATCTGGGTGATTGAAGAGTTTCTTTCCTCCTCCTCCCTCTTTATTTCAGCCTGGATCTGTCTGTTCTCACGGATTGCATAGCGGCGTGACGCTTCACGGCAGAACTCTATCCACTCCTCCCTCGTTTCGAAGTCGGCTCTCTTTCTGCCTTCATAGATCGGGGACTTCTCATTGGGATGTCCGCCGAGTCTGTTGAGAAGGTCCTCCCTCTTCTGGAGAAGTGTCTTGTAATTCTCGCCGCCGAAGTCGGCAAGCAGCACCTTCTGCTTCTCTTCGTTATACTCAGCTATCTGACGCGCGAAGTCCTTTCCGAGAGCATCCTTGTAGTTGAGGTTGTATCTCTTCTGGACAGAGAGGAACTCCTTTATATCCTCGGGAGAGAGAGCGTCCTCGCTCTCCTCGTCTATCTTGGTGTTGATCTGCTTTATGACAGATGTGAAGAAGGAAATGAGTATGCCGCTCTCCCTTATTACGGAGTTTACGATCATCGCGCCCTTCTCCATCTGCTTAGCAAGCTCGACTTCCTGCTCACCGGTAAGAAGCTTCTCGTTTCCGATCTCCTTGAGATAGAGTCTGATCGGGTCGTCCTGGCTCGTATCGTACTTGCTTGTGGATACATGGGATGTACGGTGTTCGGCTGAAGAATCGCTGAATGAGGAGATATCGATGAAGCGCTCGCTCGTTTCGGCGTCCTCATCAGTCCCCTTCCATTCGTTCATGCTGTCTTCGGGGAACTCCTCTTCGTCCTCTTCCTCCTCCTCATCGTCCTCTTCCTCTTCGTCCTTCTTCTCTTTCTTTTCGGGAGCGGAGAATTCGTCTTCGGCGACTTCCTTCTCTATTTCGTTGAGTTCATCGACTGTGGGATCGACGTCATCGAATTCGTCGTAGTCATCGCTGAGCGGGATCTCATCCTCGTTCTCCTTTGCGGAGAGGTCGGCCTCTGTCGGCTCTTCTTCATAGTCATCGATTTCATCTTCATTCTCGACGTACCTGAGTTCCTTTGTCTTCATGGCCTCGATGATTTCATCGTTGCTGAAGCTCTTGCCGTAGCTCTTTCTCGCCGTGATGATGTCGACAAGAGTAACGTAACCCTTGTCTCTTCCGAGCTTCTCAAGACTTAGAAATAATTCGCTGGAAAGAATTTCTTCTGTCATTTACTGTGTATTGCTCCTTGATGCTGAGCTGTTGAGAATATTCTTGAGCTCCGCAATCTTTTTATCGTAACCGATCTTCTTCTCCATGATATCGTTCAGTGTGTCGAAATCATCACTGCTGATATCATCTATCTGTTTATTCAGAATCGCCCTTTTCCTTTCATACGACCGTAGAGATATCTTGTTTATAACTTCTTCCATAGCTTCGGGTCTTGACGCCGTAAATTCCTTGAGGGCGTAAGACGAAGACACATAATCTCTCAGATCATCATCGGTCACATATGTGAGAAAGTTCGAATCTGACTGAACATCATCTCTGAGGGCATTCTCCAATGCCACATATAATCTCTGAGCCTCGACATCCTCGAGGTCCCCGAAGCTTATTCTGCCGCGGTACATTCTGAAGAGGTCCCTGTGATTGCACAGGTAGAGCATTGCATACAGGTCGATCGAGCGTCCGTTTGCAAGCTCGGCGGGGTTGAGTTTCTTCGTATCCTCCTTCTCCTGCTCCCGGTAAAGAGGAGGGAGATTAATATTATCAAGATCGGCTCTTATCGACTCCTCATCAAGTCCGATAAGTGACGACAGGGAAAGAATGTAGCTGTCCTTCTCGACTTCACTCTGGCATCCCTTGAGATAGCCGGCCATGCTCTTGAGAAAAGCAAAACGCTCTTTCGCATTCTTTATATTGTAATGACTTAAGCCGTTTTGCACAAGGTAGTCAAAACCGGTGAGATAACTCTCGAATTCCTCCCTCACGCCCTCGACTCCCCTCTTCTCCAAAAGCTCTGAGGCATCCTTGGTGGAAACAAGACGGTGAACGTACTGCTCAAGTCCGTTCTGATTGAGTATCTCGATAGCACGGATAGTCGAATTCTGTCCCGCCGCATCGGAATCGAAGAGCATGTGGAAGCACTTTATGTGCGGAAACCACTTCTTCATGTTCCTGCACTGCTCGACTGTGAACGACGTTCCGAGAGAGGCCACAGCAGACGTGAATCCCGCCTGATGCATCGCCATGACATCGAAGTTGCCCTCGCAGAGGATGGGGTCATAGACCTTGTCGCTGATGGTCTTCTTCGCTTCGTAGAGGCCGAAGAAGTTCTCCTTCTTCTGATAAATCACAGTCTCGGGACTGTTTATATACTTGGGTGCCTTGTCGGAG
The DNA here is from genome assembly GCA_963587105.1 of Anaerovoracaceae bacterium. GTDB lineage: Bacteria > Spirochaetota > Spirochaetia > Sphaerochaetales > Sphaerochaetaceae > Ornithospirochaeta. The sequence continues at coordinate 8,317 of CAVACS010000084.1, forward strand.
AACGAGAGATCACGTCCGGAGAATGCAATTGTGCGTCCCTGCCTGTCGCGGATCGGGAACATGAGCCTGTTGGAGAAGAGAGGCCACTCTCTGTTACGCTGAGAAAAAAAGCCCGAAGAGGAGAGAAAATCGGGAGAATAGTTCTTGCTTAAGAGAAAGCTGTAGAGCCATGAGGGAGAAGACGGGGCATAACCCAGACCGAAGGTCTCTATCATCTCCTTCGAAACGTTGCGCTTTTCGAGGTACTCTCTTGCGCCCTCCGCCTCCTTACTGTTAAGCAGAAGGTAATGGAAGGAATTGAGCATCCTCGAATAGAGATCGTACATGGCTTCCTTCTGGTCTCTTCTCTTCTTTGCTCCGGGGTCGGATGATGATGCTGTCTCAAGTTCGACGCCGGCCCTCTTTGCCAGCATTTCGACAGCGGATGAGAAATCGAGCCCTTCCTTCTTCATCACAAGCGAGAATATGTCGCCGCTTTCATGGCAGCCGAAGCAGTAGAAGGATCCCCTGTCGTCGTCAAGCTTGCATGATGCCGTTTTCTCGTTTCCGCCACCGTGAAAAGGACACTTCACCCATTTCGAGCCGCCTTTCAGCTCTATATGGGCGTAGTTCTCCATCACTTCCGATATGCTCAGACGGCGTCTGATCTGTTCGATTGTGTTATCTGAAAACCTGGGCAACGATCAACTCCAAAATAAATATAAACAGAAACGACCTTAAAGGAAAAGAAAATATTATTTTATTTCATGCCCTTCGTCTTGAAAATAACTGCATACGGGTTTTCTTCACTCTTTCTGAGCCTTTTTTCTATCTCCTTCCGGCTCACCTTTTCCCCTTTGTTGATTCCAGGACAGAAGAGGCTCTCCCCGTCCCATTTCTCCTTCGATTCGACTATGCTCTTCCAGAAGGGATAAGTACGACACTGCAGGGGACGCGCTTCATATACCGAGCAGCCCCGGGGTGTGAGAAACTCGCAGTCGTAGTTCTCCCTTTCCCTGAGCGACACCAGATAGTGTGTACCGTAGTCGACAAGGCGGCAGTACTGCTTTATGAATGTATCTCTGTCGAGGGCGAAGAATGCGGAAAGCCTTGTTATGTCGTCTTCACTGAGAAAGACGTAGCCCGGCTCGACTGAGCAGCAGTAAAGGCATCTCTGACAGGAGAAGTTCAATCCATCATCATAAAACATGACAACCTCGACAAAAAAAGCCTCCGCTAGGAAGGCATTTACTGGAGAGAGAAGGATTCGGACCTTCGAAGGCTTAGCCAACAGATTTACAGTCTGCCCCCTTTGACCGCTCGGGAACCTCTCCAAACAACACGACTATTTAAAAGTAATTGAACTCTTTAGTCAATAGACTTCAGAAAGAAAAACGAAGATTTTAAACGGCAGAAAAGTAACTGACGGAGTAACAACAACTTACTCAGAAGCCGTCTTTCTCACTATCTCGCTCAGTACTGCGGGAGGGACAAACGGCGAGATATCGACACCGTATCTGATGAACTCTCTGACAGAAGAGGAACGGATAAAGAGGTTTCCGCTACCCGATGACAGATATACTGTTTCAACATAAGATGAGAGGATACGGTTGTTGATCTCAAGCTCGTGTTCGTAGATGAAATCCTTCCCGTCTCTGAGTCCCCTTACTATATAACTGCAGCCGTGGCTCTCGGCGTAGCGTACGGTAAGGCCGTCATAGGAGTCGACAGTGACTGAGTCGAATGACTCGAGAGCGCGCCTTATCATCCCGACTCTCTCCTCGACTGTGAAAAAAGCAGACTTTCCTAAATTACATGCAACAAGAACGACAACAGAGTCAAAGAGGGAACACGCTCTTCTAATGATGTCGACGTGTCCGTTGGTCAGTGGATCGAAGGATCCGGGAAAGACAGCCCTTTTCACTGCTTCAGGCTCTCCACGTAGCTTTTGAAGCCGTTGTAGCTCTCCTTGTTCTCGACCTCTATCCTCTTCTCGATGGTATATTTTCCGTCATCACCCCTGTGGCAGACGGCGAAGG
>CAVACS010000085.1:0-10210 GCA_963587105.1 Anaerovoracaceae bacterium
CATCTTGCATAAATATTCAGATCAAAACTTGCTTCCGGAGTTTTGCAAAAACCTCGTATAAATGTTTTTATATGTCTGGAGACCGTCGATTTGTCTCTCTGGAAAAGGGATGACATCTGCTCCCGTGATAACCATACAGTGTCAGAGTTGACATTTACCGAGATGCTTATAAGCCTTACCTCTTCTTTCGAAAACAGTAATCTCATCAGTCATATGACCATGGTATTAAAATTAACAGTAGGAAACAATTAGAAGGGTCTGCCATGATATTTCTGAACCAACCTGGTTCAGTTTTGTCTTTCGTCCAACTTCTCCTGTTTTCGTCCAATTTAGCCTTTTTCTGGACGAATCAAGTAAAAAAAACAGTGGCAGCTCCGTAATCTTTGCCTCATGCTTACAACTGTATCCCCCTGTCAAAGAGAGAAGCATGATAAATGATCCACACCCTTCTTATCATCTGATACAACACGGAATACCGACTCTGTCCGGCCGTTGCATAATCCTGCACCAATATGACACCGGAGTGGCTCAGTAGGGGGAAGAATTACTGCATTGTGAACTGCAGGCTCGTAAAGTCCTATGCCAAAACTCCTTTCTTTCTTCAATGGATAAGAGTCCCGGAAAACCTTCCATCCCTGATGTCAACCATATCGGGCTAAGGCATACGAGAAAGAAGGCGTTATCTTAAATGCCCGTATTCTCTGGAGTAATGGCATCTCAGGTAGATTCTCTTTCCACGAGAGTCGATGAGTAGACTGTATGCTTCACCGGTCTCTTTCCTTTTGTTTCTATATCCCTGATAAGCATATTCACAGCTTCCCTTCCCATCTCCTTTGCGGGCACCTCCATGCTTGTCATCGTAGTTTCGAGGTATCCGCCGAGGCTTATCCCCGTGAGCGATATGAGTTTGACATCCTCGGGAATTCTCTTCCCCATCAGCTTCAAAGCTCTCTCGGCGCCGAGCCCCTGGATGTCGAGGGAGGCAAGGACACCGTCTGTGCCGCTCTCCTGGGCAAAGAGCTTCTTTGTACATACAAGACCGTAATCGAAACTGATCGGCTCCCCGTCATCCATAACGACTGTCCCTTCTATCCCGATCTCCCTGATGGCCTTCAGAAATCCGCTGTATCTTTCCATGTAGGGATGGAAAGCGAGGTTTCCGATAATGAGACCGAGGTGTCTGCATCCCCTGCTGTAGAGATACTTCACGGCATCATAGCCGTTCTTGTAGTAATCGGTCACGATGCTGGAGAGTCTCTCATCCTGCTTCCTCACTGTCTGGAGCACGGGAATTCCTTCTGCGTCTATATCTCTCAGAAGTCTGTTGTTCTTCCCTGTAGATGAGATGATAATCCCGTCCACAAGGCCGCTACGCAGCCTTTCGAGGATTTCCTTCTCTGTATTCTCGTTATCATCAGTTACACAGAGTATACACTGGTAATCGAGTTTTCTCGCTTCATCGGAGATTGCCGGCACCATATCCGAGTAGAGTGCGTCGGCGATTCTGGGCACTATGAAAGCTATCGTGCTGTGCCTTCCGTTCCTCAACCCCTGGGCTATGAGATTTGGACGGTAGCCGAGCTTCTCTGCCGCTTCAATTATTCTCCTTTTCGTCTCCGGATGGACGTAAGACGTATTGTTCAAAGCTCTTGATACGGTGCTTACATCGACATTTGCTTTCTTTGCTACATCTTTCAAAGTGGCCATTATTATCTCCCATTATCAGTTTATGCAAAAAATTGCATATTTCAAATCAAAAATAGAGTTTTATGCAATTTATTGCAGAATAAACTTTTTCGTTGATTTCACATTCGGCAGCCGAAAGAATAGGAGCGTAAAAGAAACAAACGATTGCACATCGACTAGCGCGCAAAGGAATGCTGCAACGGGAGTTTCAGAGGAGTTTAAAAATGACAAAAGTAAAGAATTTCAAGACAATCTTTCCCGCAGTATCGGTACCATTGAACAATGACTATTCCATCAACGAAGAAGAATTCAGGGTATACCTGAGATGGATCAAGAGCTTCTATGATGACGGCATCCAGGGCATCGTCGTAAACGGTCATACAGGCGAAGTGACGGGACTCAGAAGACCGGAGAGAAAGAGAATCATTGAAATCGCAGCAGAAGAAGTCGGAGACAAGATGACAATCGTCAGCGGTCTCAACTGCGAGAACACAATCGAATCAATCGAGATGGCAAGAGAAGCAAAGGAAGCCGGAGCTGACGGTATTCTTCTCATGCCTCCTCACATGTGGCTGAGATTCGGCATGAACCCCGATGCTCCTTTCGAGTATGTAAAGGATGTGGCAGAGGGTGCGGATATCGACATCGTAATCCACCTCTACCCTGCAACAAGCAAGGCTTTCTATCCTGTCGAGACTCTCATCAGGATGTGTAAGGAAATCGAACACGTGAAGTGTATCAAGATGGGAACACGTGTAACATCCATCTACGAGCACGATGTAAGACTTCTCAGAAAGGAGTGTCCGGACATCTCCCTCATCACATGCCACGACGAGACACTCTGCGTAAGCTGGTTCCCGGGAATGGACGGCGCTCTCATCGGCTTTGCCGGATGTGTACCCGAACTCATCTGCCCGGCATGGAATGTCTTCAAGAATCCCGAGAAACACACTCTCAAGGAAGCTCAGGACTGGTCGAACAGAATCTATCACATCTCCCAGGCAATCTACGGCGGCGGACAGCCCTCAGGGGAGGCTCATGCAAGGCTCAAGGAAGCTCTCTATCAGAGAGGTGTCTTCTCGAACGCCATCATGCGTAAGCCTGTACTTCCTCTCAACGACGAAGAGAAGGCATGGGTCGCCCTCGGACTCGAGAAGAGTCAGCTGGGTAAGGTCGATATGTCTAAATACAGCAAGTAAATCTGTCATTCCATCCTCCGTCCTGCTATCCTTATAGCAGGACGGAGTATAAGGGAGGATCCGGCTCCAGCCGGATAAGAATCATGGAAGAAATAAAAACAAAAGAAGATTTCAATCCAGCGGATGTAAAAGCACTCTCATTCGTTGAGATACTCAAGAAAATAGGTCCCGGCATCGTTCTCAGCGGCATCGTCATAGGCCCCGGCGCAATAACGACGGCAGCCAACCTCGGCGCATCCTACGGCTACTCGCTCCTCTGGCTCTACATCCTCGTAGGCTTCATGGGAAGCGTGTACGTCCTCGCAACCTACCGTCTCAGTATGATTACAGGCCTTCCGACGCTTCATGCCATACGTAAGTATTACGGACCGTTTGCGTCGCGCTTTACGGGAATAGCTCTTTTCCTCACCTGTCTGTTCTTTACTATGGGAAACATTTCGGGTTCCGGAACAGGACTCCAGCTCCTGTTCGGTATCAACTGGAAGCTCGGCTCTCTCATAATGATCGCCGTACTCCTTCTCCTCTATTTTGCAAAGAATGTCTACTCGAAGATAGAGAAGGGAATCACAGTATGTATTATTGCTATGATCATTGCATTCTACATTACTCTCATCGGTCTTGGCGGTCCGGACTGGGGAAAGGCGGCAAAGGGCCTTATCTCCATCGGGAATTTCCCCAAAGGAAGCACAGTTGCAGCTCTCGGCTTCTTGTCCACACACGCAGCTCTCACTACCGGTATATACGGCACATACCTCGGCAAGGAGAAGAAATGGACTAAAGCTGATCTCTTCAACGGTGCGATGAAAGCAGACGCAATCGCCCACGTCGCATGCGTTATTCTTATAAGTATAGCAATCATGCTCGTAGGAGCCATCGTTCTCAATCCCCAGGGAGTATCACTCAAACAGCCGGCACAACTGGCGGACCTCCTTGCTCCCGTATTCGGAAGAGGCGCATACATCATCATGGGAATAGCCCTACTTGGTGCTGCGTTCTCCTCTTTACTGGGAAACACACAGCGTGGCCTTGTACTCCTGAGTGCGGGCTTCGAGAAGGAGACGAGCCTCGACAGCAGGTTCATAAAGGTAGGATGTACCATTATTCTTGCAGTATGCACAGCCATCTGTTTTGTATATAACGGCTCTCCCGTACAGCTCATACTTATTGCAAACTTTGCAACATGCATCGCAACTCCAGTCTCGGGTGCATTCGTAACCCTGATGCTCTGGAGGAAGGACACAACAGGAGGATACAAGGCTCCGACAGCTCTCAGAATATGTATGACGATATGCTATGCAGTCTGCCTCATCCTGACGGGCGTATCTTTCTACAGTCTCATCGTCTGAAAAGAAAACCGACACTGAAAAGCTCCGGAAAGTGATATCTTCCCGGAGTTTTTTCTGCCTGTGAAATCTTCAAAGCAGAGACAGCTGCTTCCGGTTATCTTGCGATACTATTTCAAAGACCATCGCTTTCAGGAAAAGAGATCGTCCAGCAGAATCACGTTGGTAAATATGTCGGAATAATCAATTCTGACAAGACCGAATGTCGTTATAAGTGTACTTCTTACTGTCGTCTTCTTTGGCATCTCCTTCTTAAGAGCTGTCTCCCTGTTCATGAGGGTTATGTAATAATACCTGTCGACGACGAATTCTCCGCTGTAGAACTTGAGAGTGCACATATTCACGACATTATCGGCACGGTTCATCAGGAGATCTATCTGCATTCCCCTCTCAGTTCCTCTGTTTTACTCAACCCTCCTGATACGGCCGGAGGAACTATTGGATGATATCCTTGTAGTAGGAGCCGAAATCCGAGAGGGCATCGATAACCGGCAGCATCTTCTCTCCCAGCTCAGTGAGGCTGTAGTCAACCTTCGGCGGTACTTTCAGATAGTCATGTCTCTTTACCAGGCCGTCATCCGTCATCTGCCTGAGGCTCTCCGTCAGTACCTTCTGCGAGATTCCTTCGAGGTCCCGCTTGAGCTCATTGAATCTCCAGGGGCGGAGTCTGAGATTACGTATAATGAGAAGTTTCCATTTACCGCCGACAAGTGCCACCGCCGTTGCTACAGGACACGCCGGAAGTTCGTCCTTTGTCTTCATCCGGATCACCTCCTGAAATATTTTAAACACATTCTTTTTTGAATGTACAGTTACAAAAAAGTGCGTACTTTTCCCCGCTTCGCCGATACGTTACTCTTGGTTTGCAAGACAAAGAAATCTTAAATACGGAGGTCATATCATGACAAACTATTCAAAGACAAAGCTCAAAAACGAAGGCAGAGCCGAGCTTCACGACGCTCTCAAGCTGACCGGAGCTGAAATCAGCATCAACACTCTCCCTAGAGGAGCCGGAGTTCCCTTCGTGCACTTTCACAGGAAGAACGAGGAAGTCTACGGTATCCTTTCAGGTAAGGGAAAGGTTGTCATCGACGGAGAGGAAATCGAGCTTTCTGCCGGCGACTGGCTGCGAATAAAGCCATCGGCAAAGCGTCAGTTCTCGGCGTCAGACGATGAGGCTCTCTCGTTTGTGTGCATCCAGACGAAGGAGAATTCACTTGAAGGTTTTACAGCCGATGATGCTGTAATCTGCTGAAGAACACGAGGGCACGAGAGGAGAAGTCTGTGCCCTTTTCTGTCCTCCTTCCGGATGCTCCTTACCGGGGCGCTCGTAAACAGCGGATTATCCGCCACCCGGCAGAACAGCTCTACGGGATTGACAACAAAGAGCCGGGACATATAAGATAACGGTGTTATATAGCAATGTTATATTCCATAGGGAGGATTTGTGTCTATAAAGGCGGACAACACAAGAGAACATATCCTGTACACGGCCAGAGAGCATTTCCTGCTCTACGGGCTCGACGGGGCTTCACTGAGAAACATCGTAAAGGATGCCGGGCTCACGACAGGAGCTTTCTATAAGTATTTCCCGACCAAGGAAAGCATGTTCGATGCACTTATAGACCCGTATGTGGAGCATATTCATCAGATATATGATGACGTGCTGGCTGAATTCGAGATCCTGTCCCCCGATGAGCAGACAAGACAGATGTCGGCATCCTCGGAAGATGGAATAAATCGTATTGTCGACTATGTCTATCTCAACTATGAGAGTTTCCGTCTGCTTCTCAAATGTGGTGACAGCGGTAAATATACAGCATTCATCCATTCCATGGTGGAACGCGAGACGAAGTCCACCCTGCACTATATGGAAACACTCAGAAAGGCCGGACTCGATATCCCGGACATCGACAACAGCCTCCTGCATATGATCAGTACGGGTTTTTTCTCCGCAGTATTTCAAATCATCGAACATGATATTGAAAAAGAGAGAGCAAAGGAGAATATAGCCCTTCTCAAGAAATTCCAGACCGGCGGCTGGGAAAGACTTCTCGGCGTCAGATTTCCGAAGAATCCGGGGTAAGAAAGCACATGACCGATAAGAAATGGAGGGTCTTTTTGTTTTATGTCCGTCAGTTAGTTCAAACGAACTAACTTATATAAAAAGAGAGGAGAGCAGATGATGAAAGAAAAGAAGAAGTCGTGGGTGAGCTGGCTTACCCTGTGGGCGGCAGATGAAAAGAGTTTATACATGGCAAGCGTCATGCTCGCAGTGGCAAACGTAATACTGAAGATAATCCCCTATTTTCTGATAGCCGATATCGTGAAGATGCTTCTTGGTGGAGAGCGGGATTTCCCGCTGTATCTGATGAAGACGGGATTCATCGCCCTGTCGTTCACCACAGCCGAACTTATGCATTCCCTGTCCACCACACTCTCCCACAAGGCAACGTTCTCGGTACTTGCAGATATCAGGAAGATGTGCGCAGACAAGCTTGCGAAGGTATCACTGGGATATGTGAAGGATACGCCGTCGGGAAGCTTCAAGAACATTATGGTGGAGAGAATCGACAGTATCGAGACAACACTGGCGCATATAGTGCCGGAGTTTACTTCGAACCTTCTGGCCCCACTCTTCATTCTCATCTATTTCTTCACACTTGACTGGCGTCTTGCCCTCTGGTCTCTCCTTCCCGTCATTGCCGGCTTTCTGTCATACGGCGGGATGATGATCAACTACAAGAGCAACTTCGAGCGTACGGTGAAGGCCACCAGAGAGCTCAATGATGCAGCTGTCGAATACATTGACGGAATCGAAGTCATAAAGGCATTCGGAAAGACTGAGAGTTCCTACGACAAGTTCACAAAAGCTGCTGTTGAATATGCTTCGTCCTTTATAGACTGGATGCGAAGCTGCTCCATCTACCACGCCGTCGCCATGACGGTGACGCCCTATACTCTGCTTACGGTCCTTCCCTTCGGAGCACACTACGTCGCATCGGGCTCTCTCTCGCTCTCTGCTTTCATCCAGTCTGTAATTCTGTCTCTCAGCATCGTAGGGCCGATCATCACGGTTATGTCATACACCGATGACCTCGGGAAAATCGATGTGATCGTCGGCGAGGTTGCCTCTATCCTCTCGGAAAAAGATCTTGAGCGCCCGGAGAAAAACAGGGCTGTTCCGAAAGACAATTCCATCGTCCTTGAGGATGTGCACTTTGCCTATCACGACAAGGAGGTGCTTCACGGAATAACCATGAGTCTCAGCTCCGGAAGCGTGAATGCCGTCGTAGGCCCATCCGGAAGTGGAAAGTCAACAATCGCAAAACTCATCGCTTCGTTCTGGGATGTTTCCTCGGGAAGCATAAAAATCGGCGGTGTGGACATCAGGGATCTCTCCCTTGAGGAGTACAACGAAAGGATTGCATATGTTGCACAGGATAACTACCTCTTCAATGAGACTGTCATGGAAAACATCCGCCACGGAAGAAAGGGTGCCACGGATGAAGATGTAATCGCGGTAACAAAGAAAAGCGGGTGCTATGACTTCATCATGGAGCTCGAGGACGGTTTTGATACCGTCGTCGGAGGAGCCGGCGGCCGCCTCTCCGGGGGAGAGAGACAGAGAATATCGATTGCACGTGCCATGCTGAAGGATGCCCCCGTCGTCATCCTCGATGAGGCAACTGCATACTCTGACCCTGAAAACGAGGCCATTCTGCAGAATTCCATTGCCAGTCTTGTTGAAGGAAAGACGCTCATCGTCATTGCTCACAGGCTCTCTACGGTCAGGGACAGCGACACGATCTTTGTAGTCGAAGACGGAATGATAAGCGCATACGGAAAGCATGAGGAGCTGCTTTCCGCCTCTCCTCTCTACAGAGAGATGTGGAATGCACATATCAGCGCAAAGGATACTGCAAAGGAGGAAGAAGAGAATGTTTGAGGTATTGAGTAAATTCTTCCGCTTCTCGGGAAAGAAAAATGGAAACAGATTCAAGCTTTCGATGGTATTCGGCGTCATCGAGGCTCTCGCTTCAGCCATGAAGATACCTGCCGTCATGTATATTCTCATCGCCCTGATGAACGGGGGTGAAATGAAGAGATACATCGTCGTCTCTCTTTCCATCATGGCTGCTGCCGTTCTTGCAGGCGTGCTCTCGAGGAGGTTCTCGACCGTACTCCAGACCGAGGGAGGCTACAATGCTGCAGCCTTTACAAGAATCAGGATTGCAGAGAGGCTGAGATATCTTCCTATGGGATATTTCAACTCTGCCAGCATAGGAGAGATCTCCTCCGTCGCGACAAACACAATGGAGGCTCTCGGCGACATCGCGACACGCGTTGTCATGCTGACGACCCAGGGCATTCTGGAAACGGCGATGATTGTCCTCATGATCCTCTGTTTTGACTGGAGGATAGGTCTTGTCTCCGCTTCGGGCGTTCTTGTCTTCCTTCTTATAAACTCGAAAATGCAGAAGGCGGGAAAGGATGTGTCAGAGGAGAAGGTCGAAGCTGATGTACATCTTGTCGATGAGGTTATGGAATACATCCAGGGGATTGCAGAGGTCAAATCCTATAATCTTCTCGGAGCACAGTCTGTAAAGCTCAACAGCGCAAATAATGAGGCAAGAGATATCAACATAAAGATGGAAAAGGTCTTCGTCCCCTATCACTTTCTCCAGACGGTCGTCACGAAACTCACCGGTGCCGTCATAGTTGCACTGAGTGCATATCTCTTCACACGCGGAACAATGTCCGCGGTCAACGCCATCGGCATGACAGTGGCTGCATTCATGCTCTACTCGAGCCTTGAAAGTGCAGGCAGCTATTCCTCCCTCCTCCATACCGTCAGTGTATGTGTGGACAAGGCAAATGCAATCCTCTGTCTCGATACCATGGACACAGACGGAAGAGATATAAAGCCGGAGAATCATGAGATATCACTCAGGAACGTCTCCTTCTCCTACGACAGGAGAAAGATCATCGACAATGTTTCACTGACAATCCCCGAAAAGACGACAACGGCCATCGTCGGTCCCTCCGGAGGCGGCAAATCGACACTGTGCAATCTGATTGCCAGATTCTGGGATGTGGACGCTGGGGAAATCACGCTCGGGGGCGAAAATGTAAAAGATTACAGTATGAACAGCCTCATGGAGAATTTCGCCTTTGTCTTCCAGAGAGTCTATCTTTTCGCCGATACAATCGAGAACAACATCAAATTCGGTCGTCAGGACGCAGGCAGAGAGGAAGTAGTAGAGGCGGCAAAGAAAGCATGCTGTCATGATTTCATCATGAAGCTTCCCGATGGTTACGATACAGTCATCGGAGAAGGCGGCGCCACCCTCTCGGGAGGAGAGAAGCAGAGGATATCGATTGCCAGGGCCATCATGAAGGACGCGCCTGTCATCATTCTCGATGAGGCTACTGCCAATGTGGACCCGGAGAACGAAAAGGATCTCGTCGACGCCGTGGAGGCACTGACAAAGGAGAAGACGATAATCATGATCGCACACCGTCTGAAGACCGTACGCCATGCCGACCAGATCATAGTTGTCGATAAAGGCCGTATCGTACAGAAGGGCACACATGAAAAGCTGATGGGAGAGGATGGTATCTACAGGCACTTCATCGAAGACCGCAGCGAGGCCGTCAGCTGGAAAATCTGATGACGGGAGAGTCGTTCTCTTTTATTCCGGGATTCTCTCAGTTATAATCGGAAAAAAGGACAGGAAGGGTTTGTTTATGTGTAAAAGAAAAAAAGAGGTTCGTCGTTTTTCTTCTACTGATTATCACTCTCTCTGCTTCATTGCCGGCGCAAAGCCCTTACGACGGAACAAGCGCAGACGCCCGGCTCTGATCCGCATTCCCGCGCTGAGGCAATACGGCAGCTGCACATGCGGAACGACATGCAGCAGATGCTGATCAACAACCCACGGGACAAGTCCCGGGGTATGCAGCGAAAGCGAGCATACC
>CAVACS010000086.1:0-6025 GCA_963587105.1 Anaerovoracaceae bacterium
ATATATCGATGCATGCACAAATCATAGAGTTGAAGACCCCGGACAGTCATGGAATGCCATAACAGTAGGAGCATACACTGATTCGGTGATAATCGCAGATGATTATTTCGGCGGGTTTGAGCCTGTAGCCCGGAAAGGGGAGTTGTCTCCTTCGAGTTCGACATCAGTCCTCTGGGATAATGCGTGGCCGATAAAGCCGGAAATTGTTTTTGAAGGCGGTAACTTCATAACTAACGGTATCGACGTTGATATATGTGAGGATACGTCTGTTCTAACGACGAGTACCGATTTGCCGCGATTCTTTACAACGGCTTCCGGTACAAGTCCCGCAACTGCAAAGGCTGCATGGTTCTGTGCACAGTTGATGGATATGTATCCGAAGCTGTGGCCCGAGACTATAAGGGCACTCACTGTGCATTCTGCAGAATGGACAGAGACAATGCTTGAAGAGTTCGAAATAAGCAGTGAGAGTACAAAAGCAGATTACAGAAGGATATTGCGTTCCTGCGGATATGGCGTTCCTGATCTGAAGCGCGCTGGAGAATGTATGGATAATTCTGTCAACATGGTTATCCAGGCGGAAATGCAGCCGTATATGAAGAAAGGAAGCGTCATCACATTCAATGAAATGCATTTTCATACACTTCCATGGCCGAAAGATGAGCTGGAAAGACTTGCAGAGAGAAGTGTCAGCTTGAAAATCACATTATCTTACTTTGTCGAACCTTCACCCACAGAAGGTGGATGGAACAACCGGACAAGATATCAAAGCTGCGGTTTGCGTTTTGCAGTCAGGAAACCAGGAGAATCTCCCGAAGAATTCAGACGAAATATTACGAAGATCAGTGCATCCGATGAGGGACACGAAAGCTTGAAAGGAAAGGGTTCTCAGGTTCCTTGGAAAATCGGACCGTCAAACAGGGACAAAGGCTCAATACATTCAGATACGTATGAGGTAGCAGCGATAGATCTCTCTGAGAGCAACGTTATCGCAGTATTCCCTGTTGGAGGCTGGTGGAAGACCCGGAAGAAGCTGGAGAAGTACAATAAAAGCATCCGATATTCCCTTGTTGTTACATTGTCGACGCCGGAGACTGAATGCGACCTGTATACACCGATAGTGACACAGATTGAGAACAGGACAGTCATAGAAACCACTGTCTGAGCCGAAATGTGCTTCTGCAATGATGACAGTAATAAACCGGAATCCCGCTGTCGCTCATAGTGAGTGGAAGATTGTTAAAAACAAATATATGTCTAATTGTGATTTTCTTCTCTTTTAATATTGATTTCTACCTCACATAGGTTATACTCAAAGCAGACAGTTGTCTAATTGTGATTCTGTTCAAGGAGGAGAAATTGGCAATAAGCGATAAAGACAGGGCGTTCTTCAGGGAAGTGTCGGAGTATTACAGAGGAAAAGGGAAGAGTTCCATCCTCGATACGGCAGAGCACTTCTCACTTAACAGGAACAAGATAAGAAAGATCCTCATCACCACAGGTGATATTTCATATCCCCTGACGGATGAGGCTCTCACTCTGAAGAGGATGGGATACAGCATCGGGGAAATTGCAGAGAAGCTCGGTGTGTCGACAGCGACGGTGTCGGTGTACATGCCGTATGAGGAGATGGTGAAGAACTCACTGGAACCTTCTTCTCACGCTCAGAAGGTCAGAGAGTACAGAGAATATGAGAAAGCAAGATAGGAGAAGCAGAGAATGAAAAAAGAAGAAGTAAGAGTAACGCCGTCATGGAAGGACGAATGGAAGATGGAGACGAAGATGTCGTACACACCCTCGCCAAGCCGCCCGAGGAGGCCGACATGGGAGGATATCGGCGAGGATCTTTACTCCGGAGAGATGGAGGAGTGCAGAAAACGCAGGGCTGAGTATGAGGCTCTGAAGACAAAGGAGAATCTGACAGAAATGGAGAAGTCACGCCTTGAAGAATACATGCTCATGTACGGCGACATACCGGGAATGATCTATGGCCGCAGCATCGAGGATCTCGAGAGAATATCGGGAGAGAGGCTCCCCGTCTCTCCCTCTCAGGTGATGAGGCTTCACATGGAGCTTGAATGCAAAAACGAGAAAGACAGGGCGGTCTTCAGAAAGTACGGCGGCGTCAGATACGGCGAGACGATCTCACGCGACGCTCTTGTCCCGTCCGACATGCCGCTCTATGCCCTCCACTTTCTGATCCAGCGGCTTTTCGGATGGCAGAACAGCCATCTGCACTCATTCGAGCTCACAGATGATAGAAGAGATTCCGTCACCCTTAACAGCCTCCCAGTATGGGCAGAGCTTGTCGGAATCCTTTTCAGATCCCCCTTCATGGATGAGAATGCCCGGTTCTGGGCCGATGATTACAGAGGCGGAAGCTTCAAGAACTGGATGACGAAGAAATACACCGGGCCATATTACTCAAGATGCAGAGAGGAGGGCTACATCAGGAGTCAGAAGAGCCTTGAGCCGATACTGGAAGACCTCAGGGAGAACAGCGGCTATTACGTCCTCTGGGAGATAGATGACGAGAACAGGAGAAAAAGGATTCTCGATGTATGTCCCGTGGAAAACTATGTGGGTGTCAAAATGAATCCTCCGCAGCCCTGGAGAGAGGATATGAAGACCGAACTGGAGATAGTAAAGGCCTCAGATGCCCCGATAAACAGATTGCGCTTTGATGACACGGCAGCCTTCGACCTTCTTGAGCGTCTTCCCGTTTCTTCCGTAATATCATTCTTCCCGGACTACGAGGAGGAAAGCGGAAAGGAGTTACTCGATGATCTCAGAGCCGATATAGAAGAAGTCGTACGGAAGAAGAGTACTGAGCTTTATGATGAGGTCCTTCCTTATCCCCTCACAGATACTCTCATCTATGAATATGACTACGGTGACGGCTGGAGAGTCAGGATAACAGCATCCGGGGACTGCTTCGATCTCATCAAGGACGGTCGTATCACACAGGAGGAGATAGACAGGGCGCAGATCAAGTGCCGCGAGCTCTACAGGCCCGTTACGCTTTCAGTCGACGGCGAGATGCTCCTCGACGATGTCGGCGGCACGTCGGGCTATGCTGATTTTCTGAGGATCATCAATGACGATTACAAGAACGATGACGACTACTTTCCCGATGAAGAGATCGAGAGAGATATGAGAGAAGAGAAGAGGTCAACGCTGAGATGGGCAAAGAGTGTCCAGAGCTGGAAGAAGCTCAGCCCTTATATCTGATGAAGGCAGAGAACAAAAGAGGACGTAGGGGAAAGTGAGGCTCATCCGGGCAAAGCTTACATGACTTTGAGGATGGGGACTCCCGGTAAAAGGAGAGGAGCGAGAGCAAAGCACAAGGGTGAGAGCAGTGTCATAAAGGCGGAGTGCAGATGTCTGAGAAATGAGAAGTGCGGGGGAACCTCTGTTTACAAGGGAGAGGAAATATAGAACAATGAAGGGGTACGGAATCTGATCTTGATACACGGTTATGATATCCGGGGGAATTATTGATGAACGAATACAACAGTGCGGAAAATGAATACCTGTATGACGACGATGACGAGATAACACTCGGAGAGCTCTTCGCTCATCTCTTTGATCACTTCAGACTCATAGTAGTCATAACGCTGATCTTCTCCCTCATCGGTGTCGGGTATGCCCTGATGCAGAGTAAGGAATATGAGGTGAGCGCAACAGTGAGGATCAGTGAGCCCTACGGCACAAGCGTCATCAGGGAGTACGGCGGAAGATACTTCACGGTATCTGATGAGCTCTATGAGCTCTTCTCGAGGGAGAACATCGAGAAGGCAATAAAGAACACTCCGACAGAGAAACCTGACGCAGAGCCTACATACGAAGATATAAACGAGAGCCTCAGGTATTCCTCCATCAGCGGTACTTACAACTACAGAATATATGTAGAAAAGACTTCGGACACCGGGTACTGGACAGCATTCATAAATAACCTTGTGAATAACAGAGTCGATACGGAATCGGAGAGGTATCTCACAGACGCCGAGACAGTGAAGGCGCTCATCGAGGATAGGATCGCAGACTACAATGAACTCCTCTCTACTCCGTCCTCCGATGGCGAACTCAAATCCACACTCGACACAATAACAGCTCTCAAGAACAGCCTCAGGGCAGTAGAGGTTTACATAAATACCCTCGACTCATCGTTTGAATGGGTGACAGAGCCCGTGGTCGGAACAAAGAACCAGGGAACAAGTAAAGCCCTCATATGTATCATATTCTTCCTCGCAGGCGGTGTTGTCGGCGTTATCACGGCACTCTGTGTAGGCTTTGGTGACAAGCGTGTATATTCGTCAAAGACGCTGAAGAAGAGAGGCGGCGGAAAGCTTATTTTCTCGATTCCCCTCTATAAGAATGCAGATTATATAGACAGAAGGGAATTCGAGTACATAGCAGCAAAGCTCAACCTTGAAGAGGATAAGACAGTGGCACTGGTATCCCTGAGTCCGAAGGCGGGAAATCTAACAATAGAGAAGGGCCTTAAGGGGGTGACAAAGGCAGAGATTAAAAACCTCGGCATTGCCTATGACAATCCCGCGACTCTCTCCCGTCTCAAGGATTACTCATATGTGCTCATCGTCCTCAGAGCCGGCATTGATGACTCCGTTCATATCGAGAAGATAACGGAAGACCTTGAGTCAATGGGCATAAAGAACTACGGCTTTGTACTCAACGCAGTCGACGTCAGTGACAGGAATGTGACGAGATATATCCCGAAAGAGAAATACTCTCATCACATATGGCTCCTCCAGAGCTGGAAGGGCTACTACAGGAAGAATTATTGACTTCCTGGATAGGACGTCATAGACTGTACTTTGCGTTAAAGAATAAAAGGGGAAGGGTCAGAACAGTCTGAATGAGGCATGAGTAAAAACCGTAAATCTTATCTTTATCTCATAATAAAACGTCTCTTCGACATCATAGCATCACTTATAGGGATAGTATTTCTGATCCCCCTCACAATCATAATAGGATTAGCCATACTCATAGAGGACGGCGGTCCTGTTTTCTTTGCCCAGGAAAGGGTGACAAAGAACGGAAAGCGGTTCCACCTTTTAAAGTTCAGATCAATGGTCGTCAATGCAGAAGAGCTCAGAGAGAGCATGGATGACGAGAACGAGATGGACGGTCCCGTATTCAAGGTCAAGAACGACAAACGAATAACGAAGGTCGGACGATTCACACGTAAGACAGGCATAGACGAAATGCCACAGTTCATCAATATCCTTCTCGGCTCGATGTCCCTCGTCGGCCCCAGACCCGCCCTCCCGAGGGAGGTCGAACAGTACGACGAGAAGGCGAAGAAGCGCCTTGAGGTGAAGGCCGGCATAACCTGCATCTGGCAGGTACAGCCCAACAGAAACTCCATCTCCTTCGACGACTGGATGAAGATGGACGCAGAATACGTCGACAACTGCTCACTCCTTCTGGATCTGAAGATAATCTTCCAGACGGTAAGAGCAGTATTCAGAGCCGAGGGGGAGTAAGAAGATGAAAGGAATAATACTTGCCGGAGGATCCGGAACAAGACTATATCCGCTGACAAGGGTTACAAGCAAACAGCTTCTCCCTGTCTACGACAAACCGATGATCTACTATCCGCTGTCAACACTGATGCTTGCCGGTATAAGGGAAATACTCATCATATCGACACCGGAGGATACTCCCCGCTTCGAGAGTCTTCTCGGAGATGGCTCAAACTTCGGCATAAAGCTCAGCTATGCCGTCCAGCCGAGCCCGGACGGGTTAGCTCAGGCTTTCACAATAGGAAGGGAATTCATAGGAGAGGATGCCTCTGCAATGGTTCTCGGCGACAACATATTCTACGGGAACGGCTTCGGCACAGTGCTGCGCAGTGCACTAGAGAATGCCGAGAAGAACAGGCGTGCAACGGTATTCGGCTATTACGTTCCCGACCCGCAGCGCTTCGGCGTCGTCGAGTTCGATGATAATGGTAAGGTCATATCGATAGAGGAGAAGCCCGAGAATCCGAAGAGCCACT
>CAVACS010000086.1:6035-10003 GCA_963587105.1 Anaerovoracaceae bacterium
ACTATGCAGTAACGGGACTCTACTTCTACCCGAGCGGAGTATCGAAAAAAGCAGATGAAGTAAAACCATCCGAGAGGGGAGAACTGGAAATAACAAGTCTCAACCAGATGTACCTCGACGATGGCCTTCTCGATGTACAACTTCTCGGACGCGGCTTTGCCTGGCTCGATACAGGAACAATGGACAGCCTAGTAGATGCAGCAGACTTCGTCAGAATGGTGGAGAAGGGACAGGGGATCAAGATATCGGCTCCGGAGGAGATAGCATTCCGTAACCACTGGATAACAAAAGAGCAGCTCATCACTTCGGCATCCCTCTACGGCAAAAGCCCATACGGCGAACACCTGAAGGCTGTAGCCGATGAATTAGTCAGATATTAAGGAGAGATAACATGTCAGGAAAAACCATACTCGTTACAGGCGGCGCCGGCTTCATAGGCTCCAACTTTGTTTATCTGCTCCTTGATGAGAGACCGGAGTGGAGGCTCGTGTGTGTAGATGCCCTCACATACGCTGCAAACATACACACACTCAATAAGGCTCTCGAGAACAAGAACTTCACATTCTATAAGGAAGACATCCGTAACAGAGAAGGTATCTTCTCCATATTCGAGAAGGAACATCCCGATATCGTAGTAAACTTCGCAGCAGAAAGCCATGTTGACAGGTCAATCGAGAACCCCGGCATCTTCCTTGAAACAAACATACTCGGAACCCAGGTGATGATGGATGCATGCCGTAAGTACGGAGTGGAGAGATTTCATCAGGTAGGAACAGATGAAGTATACGGCGATCTTCCTTTAGAGAGGCCCGATCTCTTCTTTCATGAAGACACACCAATCCACACATCAAGCCCGTACTCGACAAGTAAGGCAGCGGCAGATTTACTGACGCTTGCCTACTACCGCACCTACGGCCTCCCCGTTACGATATCACGCTGCAGCAATAACTACGGGCCTTATCAGTTTCCCGAGAAGCTCATTCCCTTAATGATCAACAACGCCCTGCATGACAAGCCCCTTCCCGTTTACGGCGAAGGCCTCAATGTTCGTGACTGGCTCTATGTCAAGGATCACTGCTACGGAATCCTCAGATGCCTTGAGAAAGGAAAAGTCGGAGAGGTATACAACCTCGGCGGTCATAACGAAAAGGCCAACATCGACATCGTCAGAATAATTCTCAAAGAGCTTAATAAACCGGAATCCCTTATAACCTACGTCAAGGACAGAAAAGGCCATGATCAGCGTTATGCAATTGACCCGAGTAAAGCCAACAAAGAACTGGGATGGGGACCTACCACAATGTTCAATGAGGGCATAAAGAAGACAATCCAGTGGTACCTCAATAACCAGGAATGGATGGATGAATGCACAAGCGGTGCATACATCCGCTATTACGAAGAGATGTACGGAGACCGCAGATGAAGGTATTCGTCACAGGAGTCAACGGACAGCTCGGACACGATGTCGTGAATGAATTGTGCACACGAAGGTTTTATCCAATTTCAAGCGATCTTTCGCCGTACTATTTGGGTATTGAGGATGGTTCTTTTGTTTGTAATTCTGAATATATCCCATTAGATATCACTAATAGGAGAGAAGTAGAAGAAGTAATTGAAGATATTAAACCAGATGCTGTTATTCATTGTGCGGCATGGACTCACGTGGAGTCAGCAGAATATCCTGAGAACAAGAATAAGGTATTTTTGGTAAACAGTGATGGCCCTCGGAATATTGCAGAGGCTTGCAAAAAAATAGGTGCTAAGATGGTTTACATTAGCACGGACTATGTATTCTCTGGAAAGGGCAATAACCCATGGCGTCCAGATAATAAAAGCTTTGCGCCACTTAATGTTTATGGCAATAGTAAACTTGAAGGAGAAAAAAAAGTTTCGTCCATTCTTGATAATTATTTTATTGTTAGAACTTCCTGGGTGTTCGGCAAAAACGGCAAGAACTTCATAAAGACAATGCTCAATCTGGCAGAAAAACATGACACACTCCCTGTTGTCGATGACCAGATAGGAACACCCACATATACCTACGACCTCTCCCGACTTCTCGTCGACATGATAGAAACCGATAAGTACGGTTACTACCATGCAACAAATGAAGGCGGCTACATAAGCTGGGCTGATTTTGCAAAGGCTATCTTTGAAGAAACGAGAATGAGTACAAAAGTAATACCTGTGGCAACATCAAAGTATGGAGGCACCAGTGTAAAGCGTCCGTTCAACAGTCGTCTTGATAAGTCAAAGTTAATTGAAAATGGTTTTAAACCTTTACCTCTGTGGCAGGATGCTCTCCATAGATACTTAGTAGAACTTGGAGTTATTAGATAGTGAGCCAGATAAAAGTAACAAAAACACCAATAGAAGGATTATATGTAATAGAGCCCACAGTCCACGGCGACAGCAGGGGCTACTTCATGGAAACATATAACTACAACGACATGAAAGAGCACGGACTCGATATGGTCTTCGTTCAGGACAATCAGAGCAAGAGCACCAAGGGCGTTCTCAGAGGGCTGCATTATCAAATAAAGCATCCACAGGGAAAACTTGTCAGGGTAATCAAAGGCCGTGTCTTCGATGTCGCAGTAGATATCCGAAAGGGCAGTCCCACCTATTCGAAATGGTTCGGGATAGAACTGAGCGAAGAAAACAAGAAACAGTTCTACATCTCCCCCGGCTTTGCCCACGGCTTTCTCGTACTCAGCGACGAAGCCGAATTCTGCTACAAGTGCACCGACTTCTATCATCCCGAGGACGAAGGCGGCATAGCATGGAACGACCCGACAATAGCAATAGCCTGGCCGGAGGTTGTAGGTGAAAGAATGGCAGATGGTACGAAATTGAAATTGAGTGAAAAAGATAAAACGCTTTCGCTATTTAGTAAGTTTGTTTCACAATAATCGTAAAGTTAGAACATAATACTAGTGGGTGAAAATGGATAGGCCATTACGCATTGCAATGTTTGGACATAAAAGAATCCCTTCAAGAGAAGGAGGGGTTGAGATTGTTGTTGAAGAGCTCTGCACTCGAATGGTGAAAGGTGGGAATCTAGTTACATGCTACAATCGAGCTGGCCATCATGTCAGTGGAGAACAGTTCGATGATAAGAAGAGAAAGGAATATCAAGGGATTAAACTTAAGACTGTTCCAACAATTAATAAAAAAGGTTTAGCAGCGGTTTCTTCTTCTTTCTTTGCTTCTCTTCGTTGTGCTTTCGGAAAATATGATGTTGTGCATATTCATGCAGAAGGCCCTGCTTATTTCAGCTGGATTCCTAAAGTGTTTGGCAAGAGAGTTGTTGTAACTATTCACGGGCTGGATTGGGCAAGAGCCAAATGGAAAGGCGGTTTTGCATCCCGATTCATCAAAAAAGGGGAAGAATGTGCCGCAAAACATGCAGATGCGATAATCGTCTTAAGCAGAAATATCCAAGATTATTTTAAGAAAACATATAATAGAGAAACAGTATATCTTCCGAATGGAGTGAGTATTCCTCATAAAGAGGATGCTGGCTTAATTAATAAAAATTATGGCCTTGTGAAAGATTCATATATCCTTTTCCTGGGAAGACTTGTTCCGGAAAAAGGTATAATGTATTTGATTGAAGCATTTAAACAGCTGAACACAGATAAAAAACTGGTAGTCGCTGGCGGGGCAAGTGATAGTGATGACTTTGCAAACGAACTTCGTGAACTTGCAAAAGATGATGGTCGTATAATCTTTACAGGTTTTGTCGAAGGAAAGTTGCTGGAGGAGTTGTACAGTAATTCGTACATCTATGTCCTTCCGTCTGATTTGGAAGGAATGCCGTTAAGTCTGCTTGAAGCGATGAGCTACGGGAATTGTTGTGTAGTTTCTGATATTCCTGAGTGTTTAGAAGTTGTTGAATCCAATGCTGTTGTTTTTAAAAAAGGTGATGTTTCAAGCTTGAAGGACGTCCTGCAGAAGCTAGTTGA
>CAVACS010000087.1:0-9965 GCA_963587105.1 Anaerovoracaceae bacterium
ACTCTCGATTGATGAGTCCGCTATTGACGCTGTGATCGACAGTCTCAGCTAGACTGCGTATAGTTCATGCAAAGATTGGGGTGTAACTCACAATATGTAAACAAATTATCATGATGAAGACGTATCAGACTCCAGCAGAATAGATTCAGAGAAGCCCCATTCTCGAGAGTGCGACTGCAAGAGAAGCAGAAACAGCAGTCTCCGTACGCAGTATTCTCGTTCCGAGAAGGACGGGTCTGAAGCCCTTTTCAACAAGGACTTTCCTCTCCCTCGCCGACCATCCCCTCTCGGGGCCGATTGCAAGTGTCACACTCTTTCCTCTGAGATCAAGGGACGAGAGACTCTCCTCTCCGATTACGTTGTCGAGAAGGAGAAGCTCGGATGGAACAACCGCTAGAAGCGCCTCCTCGAGAGAGGACGCCGTCACACATGTGCTGACGCCTGTCTTTCCCGCCTGCATTGCACCGTCAAGGAGTATCTTCATATATTCGCCTGAGGTGTATAGAGAAGCCGAAGAATAGCTTTTCTCCCCGAGGTCTGTTACAGGGAGAATTATGCGCTCCGCTCCCAGAGAGACGCTCTCACGGAGAATGCGGCGCATGCATATGGGGCGTGTCTGCCCCACTATCAGAGTCACGGGATGGAGGGTGGAAGTGTCCTTTTCGGGGGTGAATGTAAAGCTGATGCCGTCGTCACCCATTTCTGTGATCAAGGCACTTCCTTCCTTCGAGTTCACTGTGCCACAGCGGAAGGAATCCCCCGCACCAAGACGGAGGACCTTCTTTATGTGCTGTGCTCTCTCGTCCGCGAAGGGGAAGAATCTCTCCCCCTCCTCTATCAGAATGATGTTCACTTTGATCTTCCGAAAAGCTTCGAGTAGTACTTTATGCCATCAAAGCAGGGAGACGTAAGATCCTCCTTCTTCATCTTCCATGACCAGTTGGAGGTTCCGCATGTCGAGGGAACATTCATCCTCGCCTCTTCACCCAGTCCCAGAATATCCTGAAGGGGGAAGATAACGTACATGCTTGATCCCATCATAAGTGCTCTCATCATCTTCCACAGAACCTCGTCGTCTCCGCATTCGAAGTAGCGGCGTACGATGTCCTTCGTTCTGTCATCAAGCGAGCGGTACCATCCGACAGTCGTGTTGTTGTCATGTGTGCCGGTATATGCAACGGAAGTGCAGCTGCAGTTGTGGAGAAGATAGTCGTTCGTCGTATCGAATTCGCCGTTCTCGTCGAAGCCGAATGCGAACTGCATGATCTTCATTCCCGGAAAATGGTTTCTGTCTCTGAGCTTTTCAACTCCTTCAGTTATGACACCGAGGTCCTCTGCGATAATCGGAAGATCATCACCGAGCGCATTCCTGACTGCGTCGAAGAACTTCTGTCCCGGGCCCTTGACCCACTTTCCGTGCTCGGCCGTCGTCTCGCCCCGTGGAACTCTCCAGTAGGCCTCGAAGCCTCTGAAATGGTCGATGCGGATTATATCGCTGAGCTCCAGGGAACTCCTGATTCTCTTTATCCACCAGCTGTAGCCGTCCCCGGCCATCTTCTGCCAGTTGTAGAGCGGATTACCCCAGAGCTGGCCTGTCGTGCTGAAAGCATCAGGCGGAACGCCTGCAGATGCCTCCTGACATCCGTTTTCGTCAAACTCGAGAAGATCTGTGTTCGTCCATGCATCAACGCTGTCGGATGCAACGAAGATCGGGATGTCGCCGATGAGAGAGACGCCCTTCTCGTTGGCGTAGGCCTTCATCTTCGCCCACTGTCTGAAGAAGAAATACTGGAGGACAGAGTATATCTCGACACTCTCCTTCTCCTCCTTCAATGCCTTCTTCAGGGCCTTCTCATCTCTCTTACGGAGTTCCTCCGGCCATACGGAGAACCATCTCGAATCATTGTATCGTGCACAGAGTGCCTGGAAGAGCGCATAGTCCTCCAGCCACCATCCGTTCTTCTCCCTGAACGCCTTGTATTGCGACTTCTGCTTTCTGTCGGCAGATGAGAGGAATGCCGATGCCGCTTTGAAGAGAAGATGCATCTTGACTTTCCTTGCTTCTGAGTAGTCGACCCTCTCGCTCTCCGGAGCCTTTACAAGAACATCCTCAAGCTCTAAGAGTCCGTCGATGTAGAGCGACCTTGGTGATATGAAGAGTTCGTTGCCGGCAAATGCCGAACGTGCGGCATAGGGGCTGTCACCATAGCCCGTGGGGCCGGGAGGCAGCATCTGCCAGAGCGAGATCCCGTTTGACGAAATCGTATCGATGAACCTGTACGCCTCATCGCCCATATCCCCCACTCCGTACTGGGATGGAAGACTTGTAATATGTAACAGAACGCCTGTCTTTCTTTCCTGGTTTTTCATACCGCCATTATATATATCACAAAGAGGTTTGTTAACCGGTTGATAATTCCCCTTCCCGGGTAAGCGGAAAAATTGAATTACGCCTCTTTGGTGATGAGTCGCTGCCTTATCCCGTATTTTTCGCGCGTGTCTCCTTCTTACGGCCTCCTGACGCTCTTTCTCCATATAATTCTCTTATGGAAAAATTAAAAATTAAATTCAAAAGTGCATTTTGACGACTTCGTTTTTTTAGTCTACAATAAATATATGTCACATACAGAATTATCAAAAGGTTTCAGAATAGGCGAAGATGTTTTCTACCCGTCAATGGGTCTCTGCTCGATAATAAGAAAGGAAGAGAGAAACGGCAGAAGCTATCTCAAACTTACATCTCTGAGCCAGGATTCGATAATTCTTCTTCCGGAGGACAATGCCGCATCTCTGGGACTGAGACATCTCACAGAACGGGATGAGCTGATGTCGGCCTTCAATATTCTGAAAGAAGATGAGGGTGCAGAGGACAAGGAGTGGAAGCACAGGGTCGAGAAGAACACCGCCCTTCTCAAGGAGGGAACCGCCCTCTCTATATGCAGAGTCGTCTCATCGCTCTACAGAAGGAGCAAGGTGAAGGAGCTTCCATCTGTTGAAAAGAAGCTCTATGACAGCGCCCTTGTGATGCTTGTAGACGAAGCCTCATCCGTGCTAAAAAAGAGCGAGGAGGAGGTAAGGAAGCTCATATTCTCTTACCTTGAAGGCTTTGAAGTCGTTTGATCTTATAGTTACAGCTGCCGGAAGCAGCACAAGGTTCAATTCAGACGGAAACACACATATGAAGAAGGAGTGCTCCCTCATCGATGGAAGGAGCGTACTCGCACTCTCGATAGAACCTTTTCTCAACATCCCCGGTCTGGGGAATATCGTCGTGACGTACCCCGGGGGAAGACTCTCCGAGATGAGCGCCGCACTTTCCTCTCTCGCATTTCCTGACGAGACTACCCTCCACTTCGTCAAAGGCGGAGAGAGCCGGACGGAATCTGTAAGGAATGCTGTGCTCTACCTCTCTTCACTTGAAGGGGATGACGAGGACCTTATCGCAGTCCATGACGGAGCGCGTCCGTTTGTCAGTGAAAAGCTCATCAGAAGAATACTCTCGAGTGCAGAGAAGTACGGTGCTGCGGCACCGGCTCTCCATATAACAGATGCAGTGAAGAAGTGCTCGGGATCATTCATTACATCCTCCTTAGACAGAAACAGTCTCGTCAGAGTCCAGACTCCCCAGGTCTTTTCGAGGCGTAAGCTCATCGATGTATATTCATCACTCAACCCCGGGGATTGCTACCAGGATGATGTGGAGCCTTATGTAATGATGCAGAACCGCTGTTTCATCACAGAGGGAGACGAGAATAACAGGAAGATCACCTTTCCTGAGGATCTGGAGAAGAAGGAGATGCGCATAGGATACGGTAACGATGTCCACAGACTTGTGGAAGGAAGAAAGCTTTATATAGGAGGAGTGGAACTGCCGCATACAAAAGGCGAAGAGGCACACAGCGACGGGGATGTGCTCATCCATGCCGTGATCGACGCCGTTCTGGGTGCATACGCCCTGGGGGACATAGGACACTTCTTTCCTCCCGAGGACGATGAGTGGAAAGGGGCGGACAGCCGCACTCTCATAAAAAAAATCGTAGAAGCCGCCAAGCCCGACACAGTCAATCTCGATACCACAGTGACCCTCGAAGGCTTCAGGCTCGCACCATTCATTCCGGAGATCAGAAAGAGCCTTGCCTCCCTTCTCTCAATCGACGTCTCGAGAGTGAGCGTGAAGGCGAAGACCAACGAAGGTCTCGATGCCCTGGGAGAAGGAAGAGCTGTCAGGGCAGAAGCCGTCATTCTTGTCAGGGCTTGAGAAAGTCCTCACGCTCGGGAGTGAAGATATCGAGAAGAGTACCCTCCTCGAGACATACTGCGCCATGGACGACGCCGCTCTCCTTATAGGTTGAATCACCTGCCCTCAGGACCTTCTTTCTGCCCCCGATATCGAATTCGAAGAGACCGCTTATGATGTATGTGCACTGTGTGTGCATATGGGAGTGGAGACTCCCGACAGCCCCTTTCTTGAAGTGCAGCTCGCAGACCATGAGGTCGCTGTTGTGAGCCAGGACCTTTCTTGTAACGCCTTCCCCTGCAGGAACGGCCTCTATATCAGAGGATATGAAGTAATTCTGGATTTCCATCTATTCCACCTTTGAAAAATGCCGGAGATAAATCCGGCATCATATTCACTTCTTTGCAATAAGCATAGTCTTGGGGTCAAGCGCAACCATCGCAGGCTTCGGGATGCTCTCGCCGTGAGCTCTGACAACAGTAAGGTTGACCTTATCGCGGTTCTCGTCGGTCTTGAGTGCGACAAGAACGTCGATATACGGGAAATACTTTTCGAGGGTATTCGGAACACCGTACTCGTCGAATGTGACATCGGGTCTCACAGGAGAGACAGCAAACCATACCTCGATGTTCATCTCCTTTGCGAATGCCTTTATCTTTGCAATGTCATCCTCGCTGGCGAGAGTAAGCTTGAAGCCGTCGAAGAGGACTGCATCTGCCTTGAATGCGCCGTGACTGATGAGCGAGGAAAGACTCTCGAGGACTCTCTCGATAGGAACCTGCTCCTGGGAGAAGTTCATGACGACCCTGTTGGCAAGAATCTGGTTGTATACATCCTGTGCGTCGTCGAGGGAGTTCGATTCGACGATTTCCCTGTATACTTCCTTGTACCAGTTGATGACGTGCTCGACATTGCCCGAGAAGGATACGTGGATCACGTTCTCACCCTTGAAGAGCTTGTCGGTTGCAATGTGGACAAGGCATGCCGTCTTGCCTACACCCTTCTTCGAAACTATCACACCGAGATTGCCCCTGCCGAGACCGCCGTTGATGGAAGCCTCGAAAACCCTGATGGGGCTGACACTATTAAGCTGTTTTAAATCCATTTCAAAATCCTTAAGATGAGTATAACACACAGCCGTACGGCCATGTGCTATTTTTCCTTATTTCTTGTTCTTCTCTTTCTCTGCGTACTTCTTCTTGAGCTCTTCCGATACAGACTGAGGAACCTTTCCGTACTTTGCGACTTCCATGGTGAACTCAGCCTTACCCTGCGTAAGGGATCTCAGGACTGTCGAATAGCCGAACATCTCCGCAAGAGGCACCTCTGCAATGACTGTGCACTGGTTGTTGTCCTCTGTCGAGGAGATGATCATACCTCTTCTCTGGTTGATAGAGCCGAAGATATTACCCTGGAACTCGCTCGGACCTTCGACCTCGACCTTCATGATAGGCTCGAGGATGACAGGCTTTGCCTTCTCGTAAGCCTCCTTGAATGCCGCGATTGAAGCAATCTGGAATGCCATATCTGAAGAGTCGACGGGGTGCCATGCACCATCGTTGACACATACCTTGACGCCGAGAACGGGGAAGCCGAGAAGCGATCCCTTCTTGACTGCAGCCTGGAAGCCCTTGTCACATGACGGGATGTACTCAGTCGGGATTGCACCGCCCTTGACTTCGTCGACGAAGAGATAGTCGGGTGCCGGCTCGTCGGGATTCTCCTGGACTGTCGGTTCGATGTAACCTGCAACACGTGCATACTGACCCGAACCGCCTGTCTGCTTCTTGTGTGTATAGTTGAAGTCTGCTCTCTGGCTGATTGCCTCTCTGTAAGCAACCTCGGGCTGACCGACTGTGACTTCCGCCTTGTACTCTCTCTTCATTCTTTCGATGTAGACGTCGAGATGAAGCTCGCCCATACCCTTGATGATTGTCTGGTTGGACTCGGGATCGACATATGTCTGGAAGGTCGGGTCCTCCTTGGTGAATCTGTTGAGGGCCTTTGCCATGTTGTCTGCAGCCTTCTTGTCGACAGGCGTGATGGCAAGGGAGATGACGGGATTGGGGACATACATACTCGTCATCGAGTAGTTGAGTGACGGATCACAGAATGTGTCGCCGCTTGCACAGTCGATGCCGAAGAGCGCCGCGATCTCACCGCATCCGCATTCCGTGATATCTTCCATAGTCGAAGCATGCATCTTGACAAGTCTTCCGACAAGGAACTTCTTGCGGCTTCTGGTGTTGATAAGCGTGTCGCCCTTCTTGATGTGTCCCTGATAGACACGGATGTATGTGAGCTGGCCGTACTGTCCGTCCTCGAGCTTGAATGCCAGGATGACAGGCTTCTTGTCCTCGTTGCTTTCCAGGATGACCTCCTCCTCGTTGTTGTCGAGGTCAAGTGCCCTGTTCTCGACATCCGTCGGATTCGGCAGATAGTCGATGACGCCGTCAAGAAGCGGCTGGATACCCTTGTTCTTATGTGCAGAACCCATGAATACGGGGCAGAGTTCGAGTGCGATTGTCGCCCGTCTGATGCATTCCTTCAAAAGTTCTACAGGAACATTCTCCTCGAGCATGGCCTCCATGAGGGCATCGTTACCTGTGCACATGCTGACTGCATCCAGAAGTTCCTCTCTCTTCTCTTCGGCCTCAGCTCTGAGCTCCTCGGGAATCTCCTCGACTCTCAGCCCGTCTCCTGCAGGACCTGCATCGAAGTAGTTGGCCTTCATGTTGACAAGGTCGACGACGCCGACGTGCTTGTCCTCAAGCCCGATAGGAATTTCCATCAGAACTGCATTAAGACCGAGCTTCTCGATAAGCTGATCCTTGACCTTGTAGGGGTTTGCACCTGTTCTGTCGCACTTGTTGACGAATGCGATACGCGGAACATGATACCTCTTCATCTGGCGGTCGACAGTGATCGACTGTGACTGGACGCCTCCGACAGAGCAGAGGACGAGGATAGCACCGTCAAGGACTCTGAGGGATCTCTCGACCTCGATAGTGAAGTCGACATGGCCCGGAGTATCGATAATGTTGATCTCGTGTCCCTTCCAGTTTACGTTAGTTGCCGCCGATGCGATTGTGATTCCCCTCTCTCTTTCAAGCTCCATGGAGTCCATTGTTGCACCAACACCATCCTTTCCACGTACTTCGTGGATAGCATGAATCTTGTTGCAATAGTAGAGAATACGCTCGGACAGGGTTGTCTTACCCGAGTCAATGTGAGCGCTAATACCGATGTTTCTCATACCAAGAAGATCGTGATTCATTTGTTATTACCTCTGACGAATCGAGAGTGGGAATTCCACATCTCTTAATATCTAATAAATTTCCAACTTTGAAATAATATGGATTTTGTTTTTTTTGTTCAAGTATCTTATTGGTTAAAAATAAGTTATGCATATGCCCATTAGATAACGCATTAACTATTGCACCTCTTGTGTGTTTTATCAAAAAGAAGAACTCTTTCGTACAAACAACCATCGTACCCGTTCCAAAAGAGGAGATCAGCGCTTTAAAAACAGGACAATGAATGATAAAATCCGGCTATGGCAACAGTATTCGAAATGATCAGAGACGGAATCATCCCGTCAGTCAAACTCTATGAAGACGAAACAGTCTTCGTCATCCTCGACCTCTCCCCCGTCAACAAGGGCCACGCCCTTGTAATATCGAAGGAGGCGGCACCGACCTTCGACGCAGTACCCTCCTCGACGCTTGACCACATGATGGAGATAGCGAAGAAGGTCGACAGGAAGATGCGGGACGCTCTGGGAGCCGACGGCACGAACATCCTGATCAACAACGGCGCGGCATCGGGACAGGAGGTTCCGCACCTCCACATCCATGTCATCCCGCGCTACAGGAATGACGGAAAGACATTCTCGTTCCCGGCTAAGGACAAATACGCCGAGGGTGAAATGGCAGAGTACGGGGAGAAGCTCAAGATATGAGAAAAGTCCTGATTCCGCTTCTGATTCTCCTTCTTCTCTTCTCCTCCTGCGCGACATATACGATAGCCGAGGCAAGGGAGGCCATCAGCTATCCCGAAAGCGGAAGCACGGAGACCAGAATCAGAGTAATCAATGAAAAGAAGGAAGCCGAAGAAGAGGCGAAAAGACGCGCATTGTCAGAGGCGGCTCTGAATGAATACCCGTCCGACCTCTCATCTCTCACCTTCCCCTTCTACTACAATCCCGTGAAGAACAGTGTAACGGAACTCTCCCCAGTCAATACGACGTTCTCGGCTCTTCTCATCCCCCTCGGGGAGGAGAGCCTTACGGATGAGGCAGTGAAGAGCGTCACATCCTTCCTCTCCAGCCACCCCTTCACGCTGACAGCTCTTACAGGAAGCCTTTCGAACCAGATACAGATTGCCGCAACCCTCAAAAAGGATGCCGTCACGACAGAGGGAGGCACAGTCATACTCAACGGCGTCGTACTGGAAGAGATGGCAGAGGATTATATCGTCGTAGCCCTCACTCCCGGGCGCAGTCTCACTATATATCCGCGTGACCTGCATCCCGTAATACCTGAAGATGAAACGCTCGAGGATCTTCTCCTCATGGTCGACAACCTCGAGAAGAAGAATGCCGAAGACCTCATCGAGTCCATCTCCTCATCCCGGACAGAAAGAAGGATACTCTTCCTCTCATCCATCGCCCCGTCCTCACTCGACTGGACTGACTGGACGGATTACGACTACAGAAAGGAAAGATCCTTCCTCATCTCGGACATGCTCCTCTCCCTCTCATGGAACGACGCCTTTGCATCCACACGCTTCAGCGAAGAGACAGCATCGGGTGTGACGAGAGCTGGTTCTCTTTACCGCGAGAGACTTGACTTCATATATACAAAAGGTATGATCACACTCTCATCCATTGTCGTACCGATTGAGAATCTTTCTTCATCTGCAACAGTTGCCGACTTCCTCATTCCATAGTTATATTAAGAATAAATATCAACAACAGGAGGCAGATATGATATATCACATAACAAAGGATAATTTCGAAAAGGAAGTCGTTTCCTCCCCCGTTCCGGTAGTTCTCGATTTCTTTGCAACATGGTGCGGTCCCTGCCGTGCACAGGGAAGAATCCTCGAGAAGTTCGACGAAGACGCAGCCGGCAGTGTGAAGATATGCAAATGCGACGTCGACGAGAACCCCGCTCTGGCAGAGGAGTTCGGCGTCGAGACAATCCCGACTCTCGTCTTCTACAAGGATGGCAGAAAGATGGGACAGTACAGCGGCGTCCTCGAAAAGGAAGGCATCAGACGGATGCTTGAAATCTGAAGATAAGCCCTCGCAGAAAGCGGGGGTTTATAATGCACATAAAAGATACAAAGTTGGATAAATAACAACAAATTGTTTGATTTTCTTAATATAAGTTGCCGTGACTGAGATTTTTCTCTCCCAACGGCAACCGTGACAACGTAGTGAACATGTGTGAGCTCAAGTTCTGGCTCTTCCGGCTTTACAGTAGACGGAATCTGCTACCGTACTATCCTCTCGAGAGCAGAAAAACTCTCACAGATGCTGCCGGGAAAAGTGTTGTCCGCAGCACTTTAATAACATCCGTCGGTCTGACAGGAAATCAACAACCCACGGGACAAGTCCCGGGGTATGCAGCGAAAGTGAGCATACCCTTGTTGATTAGCCTCAGTGCT
Organism: Anaerovoracaceae bacterium; assembly: GCA_963587105.1. GTDB lineage: Bacteria > Spirochaetota > Spirochaetia > Sphaerochaetales > Sphaerochaetaceae > Ornithospirochaeta. The sequence continues at coordinate 9,911 of CAVACS010000087.1, forward strand.
TTACGGCACTACGTTACGGGAGAATGCATAGGTACCGATGGGTGTTGTCCTAGCC
>CAVACS010000088.1:0-5872 GCA_963587105.1 Anaerovoracaceae bacterium
CCTCCCGGATATATATCCAAGAGGTCTAACCGCCCACCGTGTCACCACAGTGCCGCTATGAGATTACAAGAATATCACCATGAGCTCCAAGTATGCATAAGACCCCAATCGGGGACAAAAGCACGCTCGTTACCGTGAGTGCGCTAATGTCAGAGAGACGGCGAGCGGGAAGAGGGCGAAATATCTTCTTTTTTTGCCTTTAATACCTTTTAACCCATTTATCTGATTTGACAGTGATTATTCTTAATGCTAATCTTTTTCAAGTGCGAAGGGCACTAATCTATTTGATATGTCTGCGTTCTGCCGTACGCAAGGAGTTTAATGGCTACAAAGGATTTGAGAATCAATCGCCAGATAAGGGCGAGAGAAGTCTTTCTGATTGATGAAAGTGGTAATCAGAGAGGAGTAATGAACACTTTCGATGCTCAGAGGATCGCCGAGGAAGCGGGACTCGATCTTGTCGAGGTATCTCCGATGGCAAACCCGCCGGTGTGCAAGGTGCTCGACTATGGAAAGTACCGCTATGAGATGGAGAAGAAGCAGAAGGAAGCCAGGAAGAACCAGGTTGTGACGAAGCTCAAGGAAGTCAGGATGCAGTCCAAGATTGCCGAGGGCGACATCAACACGAAGAGCAAGGCAATCGCAGAATTCCTCTCCGAGGGTAACAAGGTCAAGGTCTCCATCCGCTTCAAGGGAAGGACAATGACCCACCCCGAGCTCGGAAAGGATGTTCTCGACACGATTCTCGTCAAACTGACTGAGATGGAATGTCCCTTCAATCTTGACAAAAGTGCCTTTATGGAAGGTAAAATGATGAGTATCATGTTGTCGCCGTCGAAAAGCAGCAGGCAGAAGGCAAAGCCTGTGCAGAAAGAGAGTGCGCCGGCAGATAATGAGTAATTCTTTCCCGTACGGGATAGATATAAAGTAACGGCTGGGGTGCTTGTTCCCAGCAGTGCTGTTTAGGAGGGCAATATAATGCCTAAGATGAAAACAAGAAAGAGCGCGGCTAAGCGCTACAAGGTCACCGGAAGCGGCAAGGTCATGATCAAAAAGCAGGGATCTCGCCATATTCTCACCAAGAAGAGCTCCAAGAGGAAGATGAATCTTCGTCACCTGGGAGTTCTTGCCGATGTTGAAGCAAAGAGAGCAAAAGAAATGCTCCCTTATGCTTGATTTAAGGAGGAGAGAATATGCCAAGAGCAGTTGACGGAACCAAGAGAAAGGACAGAAGAAAGAAAATTCTCGATCAGGCTAAAGGCTACTATGGTCGCAGAAGCACCAACAACAGGATTGCAAAAGATGCTGTCGCAAAGGCAGGTCAGTATGCATACCGCGGCAGAAAAGAGAAGAAGAGAGACTTCAGAAAGCTCTGGATTGCAAGAATCAGTGCAGCAGTAAGGGCGGAGGGTCTCAACTATTCCCAGTTCATGCACGGCCTGAAGGAAGCCAACATCGAGCTTAACAGAAAGGCACTTTCGAACATGGCTGTCGAAGATAAGGCTGCATTTGCGGCACTCGTCGACACAGTTAAGAAGGTTCTCGCTTAAGGAGGAGAAAAATGGAGCGTATAAGCAGGAATGAACTCGTAACTTTAAGATTGAAGAAAGCATCAGGTGCTTTGAAGATTCTCAACGGAGAAATCGAAGATCTAAAGAAGAGACTCTCACTCGTCGAAGTCCATAATGAGGAGCTTCAGGACCTCATCGACAGGATTTCGGAGAGCGCAGCTGCTATTACGGCTTCCGTCGGTGAATCACTCAGCGCACTCGAAGATTCCGTCGACTTCGTACAGAATGCCGATGAGAATGCAGAGATTGCAACGGCCGAGGAATTCTCGAACAGCGGCACAGCTGACGACGCCGACTTCGACTTCTGAGATTGTCCGATCTTACAATGGAGGCTTCACGGCCTCCTTTTTTTCTCGAAAATGCTTTCACTAACCACAGAAGACGTGTAATATAGTCTTAGACCTATAGAAACGCAATCAAGCACCTCTTGGCTCAAACCTACATATTGGGGGTCCGGGATAGCTTCTGCCTGCATTGCACCCGCCGCCGAGCGGTAACACAGGGTACAGAACGCAAGCGAACAAGGACTCCATCCTTGAACTAATGTTCAAGAGTCGACGATTGTCAGGTTTCTATAGGATTTTTTTTGTTTTAGCTCTATCATTGGGTCATGAATAACAGAGACAAGGTAATATACGTAACACTACCGCCGTCGTTCACTCTCAACCTCGGAGAGGTGAAACTCGATCCATCTATAAAGCTCCCCTTCTCTACCCAGAGCGGAAAGGAGAGGCTCGAAAAGGACGACTGGACAGTCGAAAATCTGATGAGCGGTCTTATCACAGTATGTGCAGACGACGAGAAGAACGAACATTTCGAATATTATAAAAGCATCATAAACGCAATCGATCCCTCCATTGTCATGAAGCTCAACCAGGCTGCACTGGCGAAGGAGGAGAGAGGCGAATATGAATTCAGCGGCCTCCTGTTCAGAGCCGTCTATCATCTCCTGCCGCAGAGTGCGTCGTGCATCAATCTTGCAACCCTCTACTCCTACATGGCCGTCGATGCATCGAAGAAAGGAGAAAGCAACGGAGAATACATAAAAAAGGCGCGGGAGACTCTCCTCGACGGTCTCGAAAGATTCGGCGAGAACGAGGACATACTCTCCGAGCTTGCCTCCTTCTCGGCGTTCATGGCAGACCTCGAGGACGCGAAGGAATACCTCGAGAGGTACTTCTGTGTTGCAGAAGAGGGAGATAAGAAGAGTGAGATGAAGAAGCTCTACAGTGATGTATGCTTCAAACTCGAGAACGAGGAGAAGATCGAGGAAGCCTACGACTTCTTATCCCTCGGAGAGAGCGACAAGGCCCTCCCCTCCATCAACTGCTTCATCGAGAAGAATCCATCAATCTGGAACGGCTACTTTCTCAAGGGATGGGCACTCAGAATAAAGAAGGAGTTCGGGGAAGCGGAGAAGTATTTTCTCAAATGCATCGAGCTCGGCGAAAGCAACGCCGAAATCTACAACGAACTTGCGCTCTGTGCACTCGGAGAGGGAAAGAGGGAACTCGGGGAGATATATCTCGAGTCGGCTGCCGACCTTGACGGGGAGAATCTGACAGTCGTGTCGAACCTCGCCCTCCTCAGGCTCGAAGACGGAGACTACGACGAAGCGAGGAAGTGGCTGGAAAGAGCAAGATTCCTCGCCGGGGAAGACACACTTGTGAAGCATCTTGTCGAAAAATACGAGAAGGAGACAGGAGAGAAGATCGGAGAAATCATCCACGAGGAGATCGTGAAGGGAGACGAAGAGAAGAATGGAGTCAATATAAAGGACTCACTCTTCAGAAGCTTTGAAAAGAGCGCAGACGACACTGTCTGCACATGCGGGAAGGCCCAGGATGACAATTAAGACACAGACTCCCCGGGAGACGGAGGAGCTCGGAAGAAGAATAGGAGAAAAGCTCAGAAAAGGTGCTGTAGTCTCACTCAGGGGCTCTCTGGGAGCCGGAAAGACAGTCATAGCAAAGGGAATAGCACGTGCGCTCTCGATCGGGGAGGCGATAGTCAGTCCGACATTCACGCTCGTCCAGGAATACGAGGGAAGAGAGAAGCTTTATCATCTCGATATCTACCGCCTCAGCGGAGAGGACGAATTCGAATCGATGGGCGGAGAGGAGTTTCTCTATCCCGACGGCATAACACTCATCGAGTGGTCGGAGAAGATAGACTCCATGCTCCCTGAGGGGACGGTCTTCATTTCCATCACCATCAACGACGATCTCTCGCGCTCGATAGAGATCAAAGGACTTGAACTATGAACATACTTTCGGCAGATACGTCAACATCCTCTCTCTCGATAGCACTACGTACCGCCACAACTTACGAAGAGAGATTCGTCAGCGGAGCCTTCGCCCCGAGCGAAAATCTCATGGGAGAGGTTAAAAGCCTCCTCAGCCGGGCCGGAATCACACTCTCCGAACTTGATCTGTTAGTATGTACAAAGGGCCCGGGATCCTTTACAGGGCTCAGAATAACAATGGCCATGATGAAGGGAATATCTCTTGCGACAGGAGCGCCGCTTGTGAGCGTCCCGACTCTCTCGGCTGTCGAAAGAACAGTCGGAAAAATCTGGCATGGGACTGTGCTCAGCATAGTGGACGCAAAGAAGAAACGCTTCTACTACCGCATATCGAAAGAGGGAGAGATCCTCTCTCCCGATATGGACGAGAGTCCGGAGAGGATAATCGAAGCTCTTTCTCTCATCAAATGTCCGGTACTTCTTACAGGTCCCGATGCCGCACTCTTCTATAAAAAGGCGGAAGAAGCGGGATGCACATCCCTCATTCTCGATGAAGATACCCCGAGAAACCTTTCCCGTGCCCTTATGGAACTCGGGGAGGAGATATATAAAGAGAAAGGCGCAGACGACATAGGAGAAGGCCCCGTCTACATCAGGCGCAGCGACGCCGAAGAGATGCTTCTGGAGAAGACTCTGGAAAAGGAGAAGAAATGATGACAGACATCCTCGTCATTGGCTCGGGCCCCGCAGGAATGGCTGCAGGCCAGTACGCAGCACGTGCAGGTTATTCGGTGACCATAATCGACCCCATGGGTCCCGGCGGACAGCTTCTGTATATCGACGAAATCGAGAACTATCCAGGAGAGGAAAGCCTCTCGGGCTACGTCCTCAGCGAGAAGATGGAGAAGCAGTGCTCTTCCTTCGGAGTGACTATCGAATACAAAAGAGCCCTCTCGATAAGAAAAGATAACAACCTCTTCTATACGATGACAGATGAAGGAGAAATAGAAAGTAAGGCTGTAATCGTTGCAACAGGAGCGGAGCACCGCCATCTCGGAGTAAAGGGCGAAGAGGAATACAGAGGAAAGGGAGTGAGCTACTGTGCAACATGCGACGGCCCCTTCTTCCGCGGCCGCACTGTCGTCGTAGCCGGCGGCGGAGATACAGCCCTTACAGATGCTCTCTATCTCTCGAAGCTCTGCTCCCGCGTCATAATCGTACACAGACGCTCATCCTTCCGTGCACAGAAGGTTCTCCAGGACAGGGTTAAAGAGAGAGATAACATCTCCTTCATTATGGAGGAGAACATCGCCGAGATCTCGGGAGACGGAAAGGAAGTGAAGTCCGTCACCCTTACAGGCGGAAGAAAAGTCGAGACTGACGGCGTCTTCGTCTTCATAGGCATGACACCCTCATCAGCCGTCGCAGCGGAACTGGCGGAGACGGAGAACGGCTTCATCAAAGTCGACATGGCCGGCCGCACCACCCTCCCCGGCCTCTTTGCGGCAGGCGATGTGACGACGACCTCATTCCGGCAGGTCGTGACAGCTGCAGCCGACGGCGCTAGAGCGAGTCACAGTGCAGACGAATATATCCAGAGTCTGAAATAAGAGCCGGAAACTCTCATATAATAAGGGGTAACAGCAGGTTTATAACCCGTCTGACACCCCTTTCTCATTCACAACAGAAAACCTCACTTAATACTGTTCGATGTGAGTAAGTAGTGCTTTACATCACTCCAGCGCCTTCTGAGAACGAAGGCCGCAGGGAAAGAAGTGTTGTCGTAGTCTATCGACCACTGTGTATTACTTGTGATATCTTCCGGATTTGGTTCCTGAGAAGCGGCGATGAGAGCATCCCGGACAGTGCTGTCGTAATAAGCACCCTTCTCTTCCTCCATCACTTCGATGACGGCGTCATAGCGCTCCTTCCCATGTCCGTATATGTCGTTCTTCTGGTTCGAAAGAACCTTGTCGATATACATCGCGTAGAAGTTCGTTATGGCAGACATCTTCGTTACGACCATTTCCCTGCCCTCGCTCTCGCGGTCATATTC
>CAVACS010000088.1:5882-9951 GCA_963587105.1 Anaerovoracaceae bacterium
GTCATATTCAACGACCCTGCCGTCTCCGGAGGCATCCGTTATGTAGTAGTGATAGTCTCTTCCGCTTGCCGCGAACATATCGTAGGAGCGGAGAAGCTCGACGGCATCCTCTGTCATTGCCGCTCTGTCAAGAGCGAGGCGGATTGCAATGGCAGGTGTGATGGGCATCTTTCCCGTATTCTGATTGACAGGCTTGCTGTCAAGTGTGAGTACCGCAATCGAGACACCCCTCTCGTTTATGCCGTCGAGTCAGATGAAGGGAGAAGTAAGAAGGGAGAGCTTCTCCTTGATACTCCTCTCAGATTTGGCCGAGGCGTTGTTGTGGAATCTCACGTTCAGACCAGACTGGTATTATCTGGCTCCACCCTGCTCTTATTAAGTAAGAATAAGAGAGTGATCGTGAAGCCCGGCAATCTGACGATATCGTTGACGCATGCCCACGGCACCCCCTTTTCAAAAGACGTACAGTTAGTGTAATCTAACCAACACTGAGGAGAGGATCATGTATCTGGATTACAACGAGTTGAAAACATACAGAAGAGACGCACTCCTGGGAGCACTGGGAGCATTCCTGATGCTCGCGGGCGATCTGTGCCTGAGTGCTGTCCCCGCCTGTCAGAATGACAGCTCTCTTTTTGTAAGAGAGGCCTATCTGAACGGCTCCTTAGAAGAGTGGCGGTTTCCGCTTCTGATTGCTGCGGGGTTCTGCGGCATGGTGCTGGAATTCTTCGCCATGCGAATGTTTTATCATCAGATTCTTCCGCAGTACAGGAAGACACGGGCGGCAGTCCTCATCGGCGGTGTAATCATCCTCGCCACAGCCGCTGCCTTACATCTTTTCATCGGGAGCCTTGCCGACTGGACGTCGACCCTTTCGCCGCTCATCGGACGGGAAGAAACGACGGCGCTCATCCAGGCGCAGTTTGTGCGTCTGATGCCCTCCATGTATCTGACGTATGCGGGACTGGCACTTCTGTTTCTTACGAGTGCGTATGCCGTACTGACAGGAAAGACAGTTCTGCCCCGATGGATGTCTGCACTGCATATGATCGTCTTTCAGCTCCTTTTTGTATTGATTCCAGATATCCGAGAGGCATCCGGTGCGACAATTTCCACATGGGATTATGTCTTGAGCCAGTGCTCGACGAACGGAGCAACGTGCATCTGGCTCATTGCGAACGCCATCTGGGCAGAGAGGGAAATCAGGAGGCCCCGCTTCTGAGCGGGAGCTCTGCCCTTTCGAGCAGATCGCCGGAAGAATGAATATAGAGGTACCGGCATCCGGCTCTGCATGGCATGTTTCAAAAAGCCTCAAAGATGCAGGCTAATGGAAACAATTGTCTCCCTAACCCCGGCATAGAGAGGCGGAAAGTCCCGTTATGAGAGGAGAGAGAGGATCCTTGAAGGCATTTCATCCCCCTTTTCGTGTATCTCTTCTTTTCTTATTTTTAACTTGCCCCCGCACCACTTGAGATAGGATAATGGACACATGGAAATACTAATGGTAACAAGCGAGGCTGTTCCTTTCTCCAAATCGGGGGGACTGGCTGACGTTCTCGGTGCGCTCTCACCTGCGCTCAATAAACTCGGACACAATGTAACTGTATTCATGCCGCTCTACTCCTTCATCGAGAGGACAGGATTCCGGAAGGCCCTTTCCTATCAGATCCCGATGCTGGGCAGGAACGAGAAGGCTGAGGTATACGAGAAGGAGGTCGACGGCGTGACTTATGCAGCTCTCGCCCACCCCTACTTCACGGAAAGGAAGGGGATCTACGGCGATACGTCATTCACACCCTACAGCGACAACTGCCCGCGTTTCATAGCATTCTCGAAGGCTGCCGCTCTCTATATCCTTGCCCGCGGTCTCCATGTAGATATCGTGCACTGTCATGACTGGACGACGGGCTTCGTGATGCACTTCATGAAGTATTTCAAGGTACCGGGAAAGACAGTCTTCACTATCCACAACCTCGAATACCAGGGAGTCTTCTCCCCTCTCGATGCTGTCTCGTCGTCATCCGTCATCCCCAGAGAGGCTGAAAGGGACGGGAAGATCAACATGATGGCGCTTGCCCTCAGAACGGCGGACAGGATAACGACTGTATCTCCGACGTACGCAAAGGAGATCCTCACGCAGCAGTACGGCGCGGGACTTGAGGACATTCTGAAGCAGAGGGAGAACGACACAGAGGGAATAATCAACGGAATCGACGAAAAGGAATGGAATGCGGAGAGCGACACTCTCATCCCCGAGCGCTTCTCGAAGGATAACATGAAGGGCAAGAAGGAATGCCGCAAAGAGGTGCAGCGCCTCTTCGGCCTCGAGGAGAGGGACGACATTCCCCTTGTCGCGCTCATCAGCAGGCTGGCCTCCCAGAAGGGCTTCGACGAACTCCTCCTCGAAGGAGAGGAGTGCGCACTCGAGCGCATTCTCAAAACAGGGAAGTGCCAAGTCGCACTCATAGGCACGGGCGACAGCAGATACATATCGAAGCTGAGTTCGCTCATGATGGCATATGATAATCTCTCAGTGAAGATAGTCTTCTCGAAGGAGCTTTCGCATATACTCGAGGCGGGAGCCGACTTCTTCCTCATGCCTTCCTCTTACGAGCCCTGCGGCCTCAATCAGATGTACTCGCTCACCTACGGCACTATCCCCATCGTCCATGCCACGGGAGGACTCTCTGATACCGTACGCGATATAGAGAACGAGAACGGAAACGGAATCTCGTTTCTCTCCCTCACTCCCGACGAGATAGTCTCGGCACTGGAAAGAGCTCTGGCTCTGTACAGCGACAAAGAGAAGCTCGAAAGAGTGAGAGAAAGAGGTATGAGCGAAGACTTCTCATGGCACACTTCGGCCGGAAAATACGAAAAACTCTACCTCGAACTCCTCAGAAAGGCATAAAAAGAAAAAACATTAACTTTATTTAACAAATAAAAGGGTTACAATAAAAGCAAAGGAGAGTATCACATGTCACTCAACAACAAGAAAGTAGTTGCAATCATTCTCGGCGGCGGCAGAGGAACAAGACTGTATCCTCTGACAATGGACAGATCGAAGCCGGCAGTACCGTTCGCAGGAAAGTACCGCCTCGTCGACATCCCGATTTCAAACTGCATAAACAGCGACATGCGTCAGATCTACGTTCTGACCCAGTTCAACAGCGCATCGCTTCACAACCATATAGCATCGACATACAACTTCGATGCATTCTCCGGCGGTTTCGTCGAGATCCTCGCCGCAGAGCAGACCTATGCATCAGAGTCCTGGTACCAGGGTACGGCAGATGCAGTAAGAAAGAACCTCAAGCACTTCAGAGACCAGAATGCCGACTACTATGTCATCCTCTCCGGTGACCAGCTCTACAGAATGGACTTCAACAAGATGCTCGAGAGACACATCCACAGCGGTGCCGTCCTCACAATTGCCGGCAAACCCATCAGCAGAAGCGAAGCAACGGGGCTGGGAATCATGGGCTGCGACGATAACGGCATGATAACCAGATTCTACGAAAAGCCTGCCGACGATGTCGACATCACCGACTACATCATTCCCGAGAAGACTCTCAAGGACCAGCTCGGAGTAAAGAGGACGGAGAAGAACGAATACATCGCATCGATGGGTATCTACATCTTCAATGCAAAGGAGATGGAGACGGCCCTCAACAACGACAAGACAGACTTCGGCAAGGAGATCATCCCCGATATCATCAAGACAAAGCCCGTTGCAAGCTACCTCTTCGACGACTACTGGGAGGATATCGGAACAGTCAAGGCCTTCTATGAGGCAAACCTCGACCTTGCTTCCGATAAGCCCGCGTTCAACTTCTACGACGAGGAGATGCCGATCTACACACACCGCAGACATCTACCTGCGACGAAGGCAAACTTCTGCAACATCTCGAACTCCCTTACCAGCGAAGGCTCGATCATCACGAATGCATATATCGTGAACTCCATCATCGGCGTCAGAACGTTCATCGAAGCCGGTGCATCCCTCGACGGAGTCTACTCGATGGGTGCTTCCCGCTATGAAAGCGAAGAGGAGAAGGCCGAGAATGCA
>CAVACS010000089.1:0-5301 GCA_963587105.1 Anaerovoracaceae bacterium
CGCTGTACGCACCAATTAAACAGATAGCCCGAAATGCTGGTCTGGAAGGAGAAGTTGTACTTTCAAAAATAAAGGAACTCAGAGAGAAAGACTCTTCCTACGGCTATGATGCCAAGAACAAAGAATATTGCAATCTTCTGGAAGCTGGAGTAATCGACCCGACAATGGTCGTTCTTGTTGCCCTCGAGAATGCAGTCTCTGTCTCTTCTACAGTAATGACAACAGAAAGCCTGGTTGCGCACCCTGTAACTCCGGGTAGCAACAACGAGACCCAGCGGCAATAAAAAAACATTCATCCTTATAAAGGAAATGTCGGAATGGTAAGAAAAGGAACAGAAGAAATATTTTTAACATAACGGACATTAAGAAATGTATGTTGTTTTCACTTAATGTTCTTCATATAATTCCATCGGAAGGGGGCCATAAATGTCGAACATAACTATTTACGAAATTGCAGAGGAAGCCGGCTGCTCCGCCAGTACCGTCTCACGAGTAATAAATGGCTATCCATATGTGAAGAAGGCTACAAGAGCTAAGGTTCAGAAAATCATCGAGAGCAAGAATTATGTTCCGAATGAAACAGCCAGAAATCTTGTAACACAGTCGACACACATGATCGGCATTCTCCTCTCCGACATCAGAACAACACAGCACACCGATGGTATTTACTATATAGAAAAGGAACTCAACAAGCAGGGATATTCATGCATAATCTGTAACACGGGTTCTTCATTTGACTCCATGACAGCATACATCCAGATGCTGGGCCAAAGAAATGTCGAAGCAATTATTCTGATGGGCTCGACCTATCAGAATGAGGCAATCGAGAAGGCAGTTGCCCTCTACACTCCCAAAATTCCCGTCGTTCTCTGCAAGGGTGTTCTCACAGGAAGCAACATCTACTCGATAATCTGCGATGAGGACAACGGCGTATTCAACTGCGTGAAATTCCTCCATGACAGAGGATGCAGAAACATAGCATTCGTATATGACAACAGAACACCGAGCAACATAAAGAAATATGAAGGCTTCCAGAAGGGAATGAAGGAATTCGGTTACAAGACAAAGAACAATGTCGTCAATGCTCACGGCGAGATAGACAGTATGTACGACATAATCAAGGCGTTCATACAGAAGAATCCGAAGATTGACGGTATAGTCTTCTCCGAAGACTTCATAGCTGTCGTTGCTCTCCGCCTTTTCTCCGACCTCGGGATCAAAGTTCCTGATCAGATCCAGGTTGTCGGAATCAACAACTCCCGTTTTGCAGAGATAGGCGTCCCCCCGATCACAAGCCTTGACAACAAGCTTTATGATATAAGTCTCACAGCTGTCAGAACAGTGCTATCACTACTGAAGGGTGAAACAGCAACAAAGAAGGTTCTTGTCTTTTCAGATATCGTAGAAAGAAAGTCGACAAAAAACATCTGAGAACGAGAGGAGCCCGATATGCAACCTTAAGGAGAAATGGCGAAGGCTGCTTTCTTGCAAGCTTATTCAGTCAAAGATTCGGAAGTCTGTCTCTTACCACCTGGCTACACATATAACGTATTCCTTCCCTTGCCTCATATTCAGTCAACTATTATTTTAAAGAATTTCGATAAATCTGATTTTTCTTCTTTATATATATAAAAGGCTTGACTGGCTTTCTATTGGCGCTGTATGCTTATATATATAAATGGCATGACTAGGATTACTGCATGAACAGAGATGAGAAAAGACGGTTTAAGAGCGTTGTAAAAGCCTATGATGTTAGCTTAAGGCAGGCTCAATCAAGATTTGTAAAAGAGATAACAGCTATGAAGGAAAAAGAGTGCGACAAGCTGGAGAATCTCCCTTCGTCTTTTGAGTCTTCAGCACTTGCAGAACAACTTGAAGAATCTGAAGGCATGTTAGATTCCCTCCTCACTAAGGCAGAGGAGATAACGGATGCACTGGACGAGATACTTGATGCAGCAGAGTTAAGTTCGGCCTACAACCCAACCACATCGGAAACAACTATAGCACTTGGCAGGAAGGATGCTCGATTCCTGGCCCTGTTTCCATCGAGTCTGCTTAAGAGACTTAAGGAAGAGTCTACCAGAACCGGCCTCAGCATGAACGAGATTGTATGCCAAGCCGTCATAGAAGCTCTTTTCGGGTAGATGGGTCAGGTTGTCACGGAAGATTTGTCTGTACTTGAAGGCTTTTCCTGAGACATTTGAGGCACAGGCGGCTGTAACTTGAATGTTTCTCCTCTGGTGAGCAACGTGAATATGATTTTAATCATCTTGTTCGATGTGGCAATCATGGCTTTCCGATGAGAAAATCCTTCCCCTCGCTTCTTCGTATAATAGTCACCCAGCACAGGATTCAATGCAACACACTTGGTTGCCATGATATAACATACACGTCTCAGGTTTGCATTTCCGTGTTTCGTGATATGTCCTGACGAATGCTGCTGTCCGGACTCGTAGATACCGGGATCGGTACCTATGAATGCGATAAGCTTCTGGTATGTGCTGAAATTCTTTATATTTCCAACCTCGGCCATGAATTGACAGGCTGTCTTATTGCCGATTCCCGGAATAGATGTAAGAATCTCAATCTCCTTGGAGTGTACTTCCATCTCATGAGCATAGAGAGTTTCTGTAATCTTGCTTTCCCTTTTGCTCAGGTAGATAAGTTTTTCAGCAGAATCCTTGACCATGTCGCTTCTGTAGCTTACCCCTATACTGTTTGTAGAAAGCGCTCTAAGGCTGTCAATAGTGACAGAGGTAGTCTTACCCTTACCTTCACGGCTGAGAGCTGCTGTAAGCTCTTCATCTGTCGCTGCGAGGACTTCTTCTGCCGAACCATATGTAGACAGGAAGCGAAGCATGGAATCTGTAAAGACATTTTTCTGGAGAATTTCCGGCCAGGCGACAGCAAGGTCGGCTTTAAGCTGGGTCTTGGCTCTGGCAATGTCTTCTACAATCTGCTGCCTGCGTCTTGCGATAGCTTTCACTTCATCATCCATGCGACTTTTCTGTTCCTTGAGAGAATCGTAATGTTGACGGCCATATTTTGCAATGGAAAGCGCATCAGCACTGTCTGTCTTCGTCTTTCTGAGACTGTCTGCCATAACCTGCTTCTTGATGAGAAGAGGATTGACACAGTACGCATCAAAGCCCTTCTTGTTAAGAAAGCTTAAAAGTGGAATGTGATACAGTCCCGTGGATTCCATGACAAACATGGTCCTAGTGGAAATGTTTGGATTAGCAATAAACTCCTGAAAACCTTCATAAGTCATCTTGCACGATCCTTTGGAAAGATTCTCGTTTCCTTCTGTGATGATTCGATAATCGAACTTGCTCTTTGCGATGTCTACTCCAACAATAACTGACATAGCACAACCTCCTGGTTAATAAAAGATGGTTCCCTTAATTCAATCTCCCGTGTTGAGGGAAGCTTAACGCTTAATCAACCTATAGGAATTAGAGGGAACTGGGACAGACTGAATAAGAAGCTTTAAGCTTAGATTTGCATCCGTCCTCAGTCCCATCATTATAATACTTATGTCTATATATTAGGGTTTTAATTACTAGGAGACTTTGCAAAGCTACCTCCCCAAAACGGAGAGGCAGCAAATCTTGTTTCGTCTATCTGGTTTCTTAAAGGAGACGGAATCAGAACGGCCAGAGCATTGGAAGAAGAACGACACAGAGCACAAAGGAGATCAGAACGATTGACCAGTTGCTCTTTGCGTAGTCCTTGAACTCAAAGCCGCCATTACCATAGATGATGGTAGCAGGAGGACATGCAACAGGAGTTACATAACCCATTGTCGATGCAATACATGCTGTAACGATGAGAGCTGTCGGGCTGACCTCGAGAACCTCGGCAATCGCAATTGCAAGAGGTGCAATGAGGTTAAGAGTGACGACGTTTGATGTGAACGAAGTCATAATGAAGGTCACGATGAAAACAATTGAGGCAATTAGGTAAACATTGTGTGATCCGCCGACGATTGTGGAGACGAGGTTGGCAACCATTGCTGCTGCGCCTGTTGTCTTGAGAGCTGTTCCAAGCGGAAGCATACCGACATAGAGGAATACAGTCTTCATATCGAGAAGATTGTAGACCTTCTTACCCTTAAGTATTCTGCAGGCACATACCATGACTGCACCCAGAAGTGATACGAAGTAGAGAGGCATTTTGATTCCGAGCAGGCTCTCGAGCTGGCTCTGGAATGCCATACCGAAGAATACGAATGCGATGATTACAACAGATACAATCTGCATCCACTTCGGGCTCTCTTTCCTCTCTGTCTGTACGAATGCCTGTGCATCTTCTGTCGGCTTTCTGTCCGGAATTGTCTTGTAACCGACAAAATAGAGCCAGATACCTGTAACGATTGTCAGAGGAAGGCCTATTTTGCCTATATCGAGGAAACCGAATGTGCCGCCGACACTCTCGATTGCCGACTGCGCAATCGTGTTAACTGTTGCGTCACCGATGAGCGTGAGTCTGCCGCCGCACATGACTCCTAGGAAGCCTGCCATCATCATCTTTGATGCGCTGTAGCCGACGCTTGCCTGGATACCCATGATAAGAGGAATCATCATAGCCATGACACCTGTGTTGTTGAGAAGTGCGGAAAGAAGCGCACCTGTGATATAGATGACCATGACCATCTGTCTTTCGGTCTTCGCAATCTTGAGTGTTTTCTTTGCTATCTTGTCCGTGACACCTGTTTCAAAGAGAGCACCACCGACGATGATCATTGAACAGAGTATGATTACGGTACTGTTACCGAAACCTGCGATAACATCAGATGCCGGTATGATACCAGTAAGAACAAGTACGACAGCACAAAGCATTGCAGTGAGTGGAACTGGGATCAGCTCAGTGATGAACAATGTTGCAGTTACTACGAGAATAATCAATGTGAGAACAGCAGAACTCATAGGTTCCTCCTTTTATTTTTTCCTCTTTTTATTTGTTGCTTAACATGTCGAGAACCCACTGGGGAGCAAGCTGGGGCCTCTCGGTTCCGTTCTTGACAGCCTCTCTGTAAGCCTTGATAGTTGCATGCCTCTTCTCCTCATAGGCAAGCTTCTTCTCAGCTTCCTCAAGGACAACATCAAGATGTTCACGCGGAACAACGACGACACCGTCATAGTCCCCGACAACAAGGTCACCGGGCTTTACTGTAACACCGCCGCATTCTATGACCGTGTTGATATTACCTTCATCCTTCTTGATGGGGCCTGCAGGCATAAAACCCTTGCTGAATACAGGGAAACCAAGTTCTATATTGCCTTCCTTGTCACGGGTATA
>CAVACS010000089.1:5423-5883 GCA_963587105.1 Anaerovoracaceae bacterium
ACCAAGTTCTATATTTCCTTCCGTGTCACGGGTATATGCATTGATGACCATACCTTCGAATCCGACAGCCTGACATGCCCCCATGATGAGGTCTCCGAAATATGCCTTATTCGGGTAATTCTTTCCGTCGATAACCATTACATAACCCGGGCACGGAGCCGAATAGGATGCAACATGAATCGGGAAGTTATCACCATTAGCTGTTTCCACAGTCATTGCTGTGCCGACCATGAACATACTCTTGTCCACAGGGTTAATACCTGCTTCCATGCAGCCGTAATTCTGGATATCGATTTTGGCTGCCTTTGCACCATCACAGATAAGTGCAACACCTAATTTCTTTGCTCTTTCGATGTACTTTGCATCGATAAGCGGAGCACATGGATTAATCATTTCTTTTCCTCCTATGAAAAATCCGGACTTGTATAAACATACTCGCCATTTTTGAGAACCATAACAG
>CAVACS010000089.1:5893-9784 GCA_963587105.1 Anaerovoracaceae bacterium
CCTACCTTTTCTCTCATCTCCGAGAGTGTCCCTGAAAAGGACGTCTCTTTCTTCGATGCGGCAGATTGCCACATCTGCAGCTGCCCCTTCACCGATGTGCCCGATCTCTTCGCTCTCACCCATCAGAGTGGCTGGCGTTTCTGTCACGGCCTTTACAACATCCTCAAGCTTCATTCCCATACAGAGATACTTTGACATGATGAACGGAAGGTTCTTCACAACAAAGGGCTTATTGAAGTTGAGTGCTGTGGTGTCGGTACTGATCACATCAGGATAGAAGCCTTCGCTGAGAGCCTTTTCTGCAACAGCAAACACAAAATTGGACCTTCCGTTTGCGCTGTCGAAGATAACGCCTCTCCCTTTTGCTTCAAGTATCTCATCGGCAACATGACCGTCCTCGATAATCGTATGGCCGGTCCCTTCGTAGACGTGAGTGAAGATATCTCCATTTCTGAAGTACTTCACAACTTCGCTCAGCTTCTCCGACGGATTCGTGATATGAACATTGACCGGGAGAGCAAGCTCTTCACCCAGCTCAATGGCATACTTCAGCGGATCAAGTCCCAGAGAGCCGACAATAGGCTTGCTGATTCTGACTTTCAAACCGATGATCACATCTCTGTGTTTTTCAACGACACTTTTCAGCATTTCCCTGTTGATAAGCTCTCTCTGCAGCGGCTCATTGACTCCGGCGCCGGGCTGGCCTATAGGGGAGATGTTAATGAATGTCTTAAGACTGATCTTTGTCCGTGTAACAACAGAACGGTAAAAATCTTCGTAGTTTATGTATCCGGCGGTTCCAGCATCAACAGCACTTGTCACACCTGTAGCGAGAAGCAGGTCCGGATTGATTCCGAACGAGCTTCCGCCGTAGAGGTGACAATGGAAATCAATAAGACCAGGGAACACATAACAACCTGCTGCATCAATATCGGTATCGATTGAGGGGAGAGATGACACAATGCGGTCGTTTTCTATGTAGATATCCTTGATCCCGTTGATTCCGTTTCTGGGGTCGATGACAAAGCCGTTTGAGATGCGGATCCTGCTCATTTATCGTTAAGTCCCCATCCTGCAATCGTACCCTTCCAGTTACGAGGAACACCGTTCTCGAACTTTGAGGGGATATCAAGTTCAGCAATGGCCGCAAGCTTATGCATTGTTGCTTCAGTCATTTCGCATGGAAGATCAGCCGCCTTCAGCATATCAAGAACATTTTCCATCTCGTGTTCGCGTCTCTTTGCATGAATGCATGTTCCGGAAACGTAGCCGTCGATTATGCTCTCGAACTGCTGGCCGTAAGACTCAAGGAAGGAGTCAACAACTGTATCTTCAACACCGAAATGCTGAGCTGCCTGAATAGATTCAAAAAGAAGACAGGCAAGGCCCTTTGCCACGATACTTCTGACGAATTTGATCGATGTTGCATCACCGGGCTTCTTGCTGTAGACATCTAGACTCATGTGATAAGGATCAAGCATTGCCTTGACTTCCACGGCCTTCTCTCCGGAGAGAAGCATCGGGACCTTGTGCTTATACTTGAGAAGAGGTCCGAGCATGGCGCCGTCAACAACACTTGCGCCCTTCGGAGCAAGAAGAGCATCCATCTCCTGTTTTTCTTTCGGCCCGGCTGTAGAAACATCCAGATAGATTGCCCCGCTCTTCACATAGTCCATGGCACTCCTGCAGGTTGCAACAGCAAACTGTGACGGAACAGCCGATATGATAATATCTGCATCCCTGACACACTCTTCAGGAGTGAAGCAGGCTTCTACCTTACAGTCTGTCATCTTCTTGAGGACGGCATCTTTCTTTGCATCATTGAGAAGAAGAACATCATAGGCTTTTGCACCTGTCATGCCTTCACCAAGTAAACCACAAGCAATTGATGAAGCAGCTTCACCGAATCCCAAATAAGCTAATTTCACTTTAAGTCTCCTTAATTTTTGGCTAGTCTATATCTGCTTTCAACAACAAACAAACAATAAAAAATAGTGTTTTCAACAAAAATTCGTTGTTATACTGTCAGTATGGATATTATCTCTCTAAGATATTTTGTAGAAATAGCAAATGAACTTAACTTTACAAAAGCTGCAAACAACCTCTACTCAAGCCAGCAGTGCCTATCGCAGCATATCAAGAGGCTTGAAGACTATTATGGTGTAAAGCTCCTCGAGCGCAAGCCGAAGGTACGGCTTACAGAAGCCGGCAGACTTCTTCTTGAGGCAAGCAAGTCCATACTTGAAATCGATGAAAATCTGCAGAGCAGTTTCAGTTACGTGTCCAATACGCAGAAAGGGAGTATCCGCCTCGGCCTTCCATCCGGAAGAGCAAAAAGCATCCTGAATATGGCACTACCGAAACTGAAGGAGAAGTATCCCAACGTAAATCTTTCTGTTTTCGAAGAACACAGCACAAAAATAATTGAAGAAAAGGTAGCTGACGGCACACTCGATATCGGAGTGGGATCAATGCACAAGGAAAAGACAAAAACAAGGTCCTCTCTCGACATCATTCCTCTCTGCAAGGAAAAGTTATTTCTTCTTGCATCAGATAGTCTCCTTCAGAAATATATACATGACCTGGATGTTGTAAAATATGGCGCTTATATGCGGGAGCTTATGGCACTACCCCTCGTAATGGATCCACAACGAAGCCGGATACAGTCCATCGTAAATGAAATCTTCGTCCGTTACGGCGTCAAACCGAATGTTGTGATGTCATCAAACAGAGGAAGCTCAATTGTCCCTTTATGCACAAGAGGCTACTGTGCAATCTTCATGCTTGAGATGATTCTGAATACAACGCTAAAAGAAAATCCGGAGCTCAAGGATAATATAAATATCATACATCTTCTCGACGAAGAGCTCGTAAACACTGTCTGTCTCATCACACCGAGGAGCGCATCCGTTCCCAGATACACCGAAGATTTCAAAACAATACTGTCGGAGAACATCCCTAAGCTGATGCTCTCTCATTGACACTTCCCCAGATACTGAAACAGAGGCAGGGCATTTGTTGACTGCCGCCGTTACTCAGGCTCTCCGGAAAGGCTTATGTGTTGTGTTATACACAGCGACCGGGACTTTTTGCATAGGCATCCGTTCTGGGAAGCCGGAGCAGGAAGCTTTCGAGTTCCCTGTCCCAGAGTGCCCATTCATGGCCGTAGCCTTCTCTTTTATGGAATGTATGGGGAATGTTCATCTTCCAGAGCTCATCCTCAAACCAGTCCTGCATATCCAAAAGGTAATCCTTGTCGCCGTAGTGCCCTCGAGGCGAAGATCGGATCTCTGACGGCCGCTATATCGCGACAGGATCTTGATACTATTTTGGAGGTTTTTAAGAGTTGAATGAGGGGTAAAGGGCTTATGCTGTTTCAAGCACAGAAGCTGATATCGCTTACTACGGTAATGACACCTTTTCTGCCCCTCTCTCTGCAACAAAAGAGACTTTGTTGACTCCTATATCTCTAAGAACAACATCTCCTTCTTTGACGGGAGCATTAATGACAAGGTCCGAAAGATATTGAGTAACCGCCTTTATTTCGTCCTTCTTCAACATAGATGTACTTCTTACGGGAAGAAGCTCATCCTTTGAACCACAAAGTCTTATTGTTGTCGTAAGAATTCTCTCAGGAGATGTCTTCTCCTTAACAGCATACTCTTTTCCTCTTCTGCATCTGTTTCCTGTAACTGTTCCGTTCTCAGAGACGAAAACATTGCAACCGTTAGGGCAGAGAGGACATATTATCGAGCCGGCTGGAGGGAGGCCTTTCTTAGTCTCTCCCTGCGTCCTCTGCTCCCATTTTCTCTTCTCTTTTCCGAGAACAGACGCTGCGGCATTCCACCCTGCTGTCTCTCCCTGTTCGGAAACATAATCAGCAAGATCCAT
>CAVACS010000090.1:0-7716 GCA_963587105.1 Anaerovoracaceae bacterium
AAATTATTTTTATAAAGAGTGGGGTTGGCGTGCTACTACAGTGAAGAACATGGGATATCACGATATTCACGAAACTCGATATCGGGCGGTATTTTCTGAACAGCCTTATAGTTACGGTGGGCTCCACAGTCATCAGTGTAACTGCTGTTTCCTTAGCCTCGTACGTCTCGTCGAGGATACACTTCAAAGGAAAGAATCTGATTACACTCATGTTTGCATCGACACTGTTCATCCCTGCCATCTCCATCAGCTTCCCTGTTTACAGGCTGCTCTCCGACATCTCGCTGAAGGATACTCTGACAGGCATCATATTTGTATACTCCAGCCTGGGTATTGCCACTACTTTCTTCATCCTCCGCAGCTATTTTCTTTCCATTCCGAAGGAGATGGAAGAAGCTGCCAGAATAGACGGCTGCGGCTATGTGAGCACATATTTCCGCATTATTGTTCCCATCGCAATGCCGGGACTTGCAACAGCGGCCATCATGGCATTCCTGAACAACTGGAATGAATATTATTTTGCCTCCATATTGCTTAAATCCAAAGAGAAAATGACACTTCCCGCTCTCCTGGGGCAGTTTACGACAGCTTACTCGAAGAATCTGAACGGGATGTTTTCAGCAATAATTCTGATTGTAATGCCGACCATAATTATTTTCTGCCTGCTCTCTGACACGTTTGTGAAGTCTTTGACTGCAGGCGCCGTGAAAGGATAGTGAAGATGACAGAAAGAGAACGACGGACAGAATGGTTCCGGAATGCCCGGTTCGGAATGTTTATACACTGGGGGTTATATGCGATTCCCGGTCGCGGCGAATGGTATATGAGTGAAGCCGGAATTCCTGCCCCGGAGTACGAGAAATACATGAAGGAGTTTACAGGGAGGGATTATGATCCTGCCGCCTGGGCAGGAAGAGCAAAGAAAGCCGGAATGAAATATGTGGTTTTAACCGCAAAGCACCATGACGGCTTCTGCCTCTTCGATTCACAGCTGACAAAATACAAGAGTACGAACACACCATGCGGAAGAGATCTTGTCAGAGAGTTCGTCGATGCCGTCCGAGGGGAGGGCCTTCGTGTCGGCCTCTATTATTCCCTCATCGACTGGCATCATCCCGACTATCCGAAATATAGTGATATAAACCATCCGATGCGCGGGAATCCCGCCTATAGGGATGAGAAGATCGACTTCAACAGGTATCTCGAGTACATGCATGCCCAGATCAGGGAACTGGTTTCCGGCTACGGCAAGATAGATATCCTCTGGTTTGACTATGCTTACGGAGATTTGCGAGGAGAAGCCTGGAAGGCATCTGAACTGATAAAGATGGTTCGGTTCTATCAGCCCGATGTCATTATCGACAACAGGCTTGAAACAAGCGGGGAGGGGTTCGGCAGTCTGGTTACAGAGAACCCTGCCGTTTACAGCGGTGATTTTGTCTCTCCCGAGCAGATTATTCCTCCGGAGGGTATCCGCAACGTAAGGGGAGAACGTGTTTTATGGGAACTTTGCACAACCATGAACAATAACTGGGGCTACAACCCGTTAGACACAGCCTACAAGTCATCTGCAATGCTTATCAGGAAACTGGTTGAATGCGTAAGCAAGGGCGGAAATATGATACTCAATGTCGGCCCGGATAAAAACGGAAGATTCAATGAGCAAAGCTGTTCTCTCCTGGATGAGATCGGCTCCTGGCTTTCTCTCAACGGAGAGAGCATCTACGGCTCGGGAAGTGCCGAGCTTCCTAAACCCGAATGGGGCTGGTACACGAAAAAGAACGGCCGCATTTATGCCCACATTCTGGAGAATCCCATCGGGCCTCTTGCTCTGACGGGACTTGATAAGGAAAAGGTCGGAGCTGTCAGAAGGCTCGCGGACGGCTCTGAAGTACTGAGGGGAGACAGCTGGATTACATCCGCCTATGAAAATCTCGCTTTCGTCACACTCGGCACGATTCCCCACTTTACTTATATGCTGCCGGATCCTGTCGATACTGTTCTTGAAATTGAATATAAGGAGGGACAATGAATATGAAGCCATGTACCGCAGTTATTCTGGGCGCAGGTCAGCGTGGCGCCGGCGTCTATGCTTCCTATGCCGCTTCTTTTCCGGATGAATTAAAGATCGTCGGAGTGGCAGAGCCTCGAAAGGAGAGAAGAATTGCACTTGCTGAGGAACACTCCATTGCCCGCAACAATTGTTTCGAAGACTGGAAAGAGGCACTTTCACGTGAGAAGTTTGCAGACTGTGTATTTGTCTGCACTCAGGACAGGATGCATTTCGAACCTGTTCTGGCGGCTCTTGAGAAAGGCTATGACGTGCTCTGCGAAAAGCCGATGAGCTATGACAGGACGGAACTGATTGAAATGGGTGAAACGGCGCGGCGGTCAGGCCGTATACTCTCTATCTGTCATGTCCTGCGTTATTCGCCTTTCTTTGTAAAAATAAAAGAATTGATAAGCAATGGTATCATAGGTCAGCTGGTATCGATCCAGCATATCGAGAGTGTGGGCTACTGGCATATGGCTCACAGCTTTGTACGCGGCAACTGGAGCCGCAGTGATGACAGCTGCCCGATGATTCTTGCAAAGTGCTGTCATGATACAGATATCCTGACATGGCTTATAGGAAGTCACTGCAGGTGGGTGAGCAGCTATGGTTCGTTAGCTCATTTTAATGAGTTCAACAAACCTCAGGGCGCTCCCCGGTACTGCCTTGACGGATGTCCGCACAGGGATGAGTGCCCGTATTATGCACCGCGTTTTTACCTGGAGCATCCGAAGGCGGTCTCTGACGGATTTGTCTCCGTCGTCAGTCTCGATCAATCCAGCGGGGCTGTTCTGAAGGCATTGCAGAGGGGACCATACGGACGTTGTGTCTACCAGTGTGATAATGATGTCGTCGATAACCAGGTTGTGAATCTCTTATATGAAAACGGTGTCACTGTCAGCCTGACTATGTGTGCGTTCACCGAACACTGTGAGAGGATAATCAATATCATGGGAAGTCACGGACAGATCGTGGGTAATCTTGAGAAATCCACACTTGAGATCAGTGATTTCATTACCGGTAATCATACGCTTCTTCATGTGCATACGCCGCAGGGAGGACACAGTGGAAGCGACTATTCAATGATGAGGGAGTTCATACTCTCTGTACGCGGCGGAAAGGAAAGTAAGACAAGCGCCGATGAATCGGTTGAGAGTCATCTGATTGCCCTGGCGGCGGAGGAGAGCCGGCTACAGGGTGGTAAGAGCATCGATATGAGAAAATGGAGAATAAACGAATGAGTATTCTGAAAAATGCACCCGCACCCGAGCACATCCCGACGTATGATGGTTCCAATCAGTCAACGCATCCATCTGTTGTACGTTTCGACACTCCGTGGAACGGCTATCTGTACTGGATGGCAATGACCCCGTACCCCTTTAACAACGACGGACTGGAGGATCCCTCGATCATCGCTTCGAATGACGGGAGAACATGGGTTGTTCCGGAAGGACTCTCAAATCCTCTGACTCCCGCTCCGGAAACGGGACATAACTGTGATGTAGAGCTTGTCTACAACAGTGATTGTAATGAACTATGGCTTTACTACGTTGAGGCGGACGACAAGGTGCAGTCCTGGGTCAAGCTCATGCGTTCCTCAGACGGAATAAAGTGGACAAGACCCGAAACGGTGCTGCATGATCCGGAGCAGAAATACAGCATACTTTCTCCCTGTATCCTGCGTCTTCATGACGGAACGTGGCGTATGTGGTACGTAGATACCGGTGATACCGGTTATCAGAACCAGGATAATAAGGTCCGTACACGTACATCTTCGGACGGTCTAAGCTGGAGCGGAGAGGAAACGTGCCGGGACCTTGTACAGAGTGGCTATCAGATATGGCATCTGACTATTCTGCGTGAGTCGGAATTCGACACTCTCCACGCCGTTTATCCTGCCTATCCGGACGGGACGAATTGTGATTACTGCAAACTGTTTTATGCTGTCAAAGAAGGTGACAGCCCCTGGAAAACATTTTCCATGCCTCTTATGGAGCAGGGTAAAGAAGGTCAATGGGATGATTTCTGTCTCTACAGAACATCATTCCTTCTGGAGCGCAGGAACGACCTTCTTCGTGTATGGTATGGCGGGAAAAAGAAGGCTGATGCCTCCTGGGGAATCGGCTATACGCAGGGGAAATACAGCCGTATTTGCGATGAGCTGGGAATGAAAAAGCCGGAGAGGGGCTGAGCATGATCGAAGATCTTTCTGCTCTGCTCTCGTCTTTCCGTCTGGATTCGGAGCCTGTTCTTTGTGAGCCCTACGGGTGCGGCCATATTCATAAGTCTTTTCTCTCTGTATCTTCCAGCGGTCACAGATATCTTCTCCAGAAGATCAATCAGAATGTCTTTCCGTGTGTCACGGAGCTTATGGAGAACATCACAGCGGTAACAGAGTTTCTGAAGAGAAAAAGAAGGGACCCTTTAAGTGTTCTCTCTCTCGTCAGAACACGCGAAGGAGCGAGCTTTCTGCAAAGGGAAGAATCCTGTTGGCGCCTCTACGAGTTTGTCGAAGGAACAATCTGCCTGCAACACCCCGAGTCAGATGAGGATTTCTATCAGAGTGCCATAGGGTTCGGTTCCTTTCAGGAGATGCTTGCTGATTTTCCTGTGGATAAGCTCTATGAAACGATTCCCGGGTTTCATAACACTCCGAAAAGATTCGAGGCATTCCTCGACGTTCTGGAGCGTGACCCATTGAACAGAGCATCGGGGGCAGAGAGGGAAATTGAATTCGTGCTTGCCCGAAGTCCGGAAATGGATACTCTGACAAGTGCCCTGGAAAGGGGCGATATTCCCCTGAGAGTGACGCATAATGATACGAAGCTCAACAATGTCCTGTTGGATGCAGTCACCCGTAAGGCATGCTGTGTAATCGATCTCGATACTGTCATGCCGGGCTCAAGTCTCTACGATTTCGGCGACTCTATCCGCTTCGGTGCTGCAACTGCCGCTGAAGATGAGAAGGATTTATCCAGAATGGAGATCAGTCTGGACAGGTTCAGAGTCTTCACCAGGGGCTACTGTCATGCTCTTCTCAGTCTGACGGAGAATGAGATCAGGCTGCTTCCCGCAGGTGCAAAAATCATGACACTGGAATGCGGGATGAGGTTTCTTGCGGATTATCTTGAAGGAGATCACTATTTCTCCACAAGCAGGCAGAATCAGAATCTGGACCGTGCCCGCACTCAGTTCAAGCTTGTTGCCGATATGGAAGGAAAATGGAGCGATATGCATAAAATTGTAAAGGAGGAGGCAGGACTGAATTGAACAGATTCTGCCGGGCTCCGTTCGTCCACGATATCTTTACCTGCATTTCCAATTTGCGGCGCACTGCATAGCAACTTGAGCTGGAGGCGTTACCGTTTCCTTGTGGCTCTATGCAAGATTTGAATTTTTTCACTTTACAGCTCACCGGGGCGGGTTTATTCTTATCACAAGACGCGCACATTGATAAATACATGAAGATAACGGCCCCGTTAACCCGGGGCCCGATCTCTGGAGAGAGCCGATGATCAGAATCAACAATGACTGGCAGCCCCTCTTCGATGAGGAGCAGAAAAAGGATTACTATCTTTCGCTGAGGACTTTTCTGAAGAGCGAGTACAGTTCGCGTACGGTATTCCCTCCGATGGATGAAATATTTAGAGCCTTTTCACTGACACCTCTCTCCTCGACCCGTGTCGTACTCGTCGGGCAGGATCCCTATCATGAGAAGGGACAGGCCATGGGCCTCTCCTTCTCCGTGAGGGAGGGCGTGCAGATGCCGCCGTCGCTGCAGAACATAAAGAAGGAAATCGAAAACGAGGGCTTCGACACTTCCTCCTTCTCCTCAGACCTTTCACGCTGGGCTAGGCAGGGGGTCCTTCTCATGAACACGACGCTCACTGTCAGGGAGCATGAGGCACTCTCTCATGTCGGACGGGGCTGGGAGATCTTCACAGACCGCTGTATCGAAATACTGAATGCCGAGAGCACTCCCCGTGTCTTTCTTCTCTGGGGAGGAAACGCCCGGAGTAAGAAGAGGATGATCACAAACCCGGCTCATCTCGTTCTCGAGAGTGCGCATCCGAGCCCTCTGAGTGCATACCGGGGCTTCTTCGGCAACAATCATTTCCGTCTGACGAACGAATTTCTCGTCAGAAACGGCTTTGATTCCATAGTCTGGTGAAAGGAAAAGCGGAGACAGTGTCCCCGCTTTCCATTCCTGTCTGTATAAAATTCCTTTGAAGGAGTTATGCGATAAGTGCCTCCGCAAGAGCCTTCAATGCATCCTTTGTATTCTCGTCCGGACTCTCCTGGCATATCACAGGTTCGGCCTTGACGACCATTTTGTCGGAGAGGCATCTCTCGTTCCATGAACGCATCCATTCTCCGTCACCCCATCCGTAGGAGCCGAAGAGTACGACATCCATTCCTTCAAGAAGCCCCTCCAGTGTTGTGAACATCGGTTCGAAGGAGTCCTCCTCGAGAACCTCGTTCCCCATAGCCGGACAGCCGAATGCGAATGCATCGTAGGATCCGACGTCGGATGATGTGAACTGATCGCACGGGATAAGGACTGCTTCAGCCTTTCCCTCGAGACTGTCCTTTACGACAGCTGCCATTTCTTCTGTATTCCCTGTCTGGGAAAAATAGACTACTGCTACTTTTTTCATTTTCTTTCTCCTGTCGGCTCTAGACACAGAGCCTGTAAAGTTCTCTGCATTCTTCATATTGTGAGAGAAGACATCTCGTGCATTCCGAATAGCGTCTGAAGGTCATTTCGGCCTTCTCGGGGTTGTGGTAGACCTTCCAGACTCCGGAAAGGATGAAGTTCTCACCCCTGTTCTCCACAAAGCTCCTGACATCCTCAAGCGGATAGTCCAGAAAGATTCCCACCTCGTGCGGAAAGTCATCCTCAGCCATCCTCCTTCCGAGCATATCGAGCGACCTTTCGACAGAGGATGTGTCGTAGCCGAGCTTCTCGAGAAGAGGGGATGCCTCGCCGGAGATGACGGCCTCGAGCTTCTTCTTCCGGTAAAGAAAGAGAAGGGGACAGCCTTTTCTGTTTGTAAGGAATCTGAAGGACAGCCCCTTTCTTCCGAGTCCTCCGAGTTCACCCTCGTCAAAGGAGCTCAGGGAGGCAAGACACACGAGAGACGAGCATTTGATATCTGCCAGGGTTGGTGCGCAATGGATTACTACAAGGTCTGTCAGCGTCATCTCTTTCTCTCTTTCGACAAACTAAACAAGGCCGGGACTCCGTCTTTACTGCTGGACTGTAAGAGGAAAACACACACAGGAGGGAAGAGTCCCGATGCCTTTCTAGTTAGTCTGAGCTAACTATAAGGGAAGTCGGATATCTTTGGCAATGGGTTTTCTGAAAAAAGTTAGAAAAGACTAACTTTTCTTTCGTCTTCCCTTCGTCCGCCTTAGTCTTTAAGAGAGAGCGGCCGTTATCCCGCACTTTTTTCTATCAGAAAAAAAGAGCGCCCGGGTTTCCGGGCGTCTTCTGACTCTCTTTGTCAGACTCTCATTTCTCTGTTGAACGGCTTACCGAGCGACGTGGGGCCGAGCCTGTTCGATTTTCTGTTGAATGCAAGCACTACGATTACGAGAACGTAGGGAAGCATTGTCAGGAATTCATAGTACTGGAACGAAGGAATGAAGATCTGTACCTG
>CAVACS010000090.1:7726-9653 GCA_963587105.1 Anaerovoracaceae bacterium
CTGTGTCTGGAAGACCTGTGCGAATGTGAAGAGCAGAGAGCCGAGGAAGATCTTCACAGGATGCCACTGTCCGAAGTAGACGAGGGCAACAGCTATGAAGCCGCGTCCGTTGATGATGTCGGCTGTGAACATCTTCGCCTGGCACAGGGTGAGGAAGGCTCCGGCAAAGCCCGCCATGGCTCCTCCGAGTGCAAGCGACTGATACCTCACGAGTGTTACGTTGATACCGAGACTGTCGGCGGCTCTCGGGTGTGTTCCGCATGCCCTTATCCTGAGTCCCCAGGGGGTTTTGTATATAACGAACCATGCCAGAGGTACGAGTGCATAACAGAAGTAGATGATCGGGTTATGCGTGAAGAGTATGTCGCCGATCAGAGGAATGTCGGAGAGAAGGGGAATCGGGTACGCCGTGATTCCCGTGATGGACTGCGAGCCTCCGATGTATGCACGGAAGAATGTGCCGGCAAGTCCTACGCCGAACATCTGCATGCCGATTCCGGCAATACCCTGCGGGGCGCGGAATGTGATTACGATGATTCCGAATATGAGGCCCATGAGAGCACCCGCGGCTGTTCCTGCAATAAGGCCGAGGAGATTGACGGCGAACGGAACGGCATCAGCGCCGCCGTATGTATACGGAATAAGCATTCCCAAAAATGCGCCCATCGTCATTATACCTTCGCAGCCGAGGTTGAAGATTCCGGCCTTCTGGTTGAACATCTCTCCCATGGAGGCGATCATCAGGGCTACTGCGAAACGAATCGTGAGAGTAAGTGTATTAATCAGTAAATCCATTATTCAGCCTCCTTTCTGCTGAAGAATCTTCTTCTGAATCTCTCTTCCATGTAAGGATTGCTGAGAATCATCTGAACAGCGACGATGATAAGGATGATCAGGCCCTGGAGTGCCTTGACGAAGTTGGGCGGAACCTCCGTAAGGATCTGGAGGTTGACCTGTGCGTAGAGGAGTATTCCGAAGAAGAAGGAGGCGGGGATGACACCGAAGGGATGGAGGCATCCGAAGAGTGCGACGACGATTCCGGAGAATCCGTAACCGCCTGTTATTCCCTCCATCGCGCGTCCCTGGTTACCCATGAGCTCGGCCGCTCCCGCAATGCCGGCACATGCTCCCGATATTACCATTGATATGACAAGGTAGAGTCCTACGTTTATACCGCCGTAGCGTGCAGCTCTCTTCGAAGCTCCCGCGGCTCTCATCTTGTAGCCGAAGCTCGTCTTGAAAAGAAGTATGTAGATGACTACGGCAAGGATGAGTGCGATTATGAGGCCCTGATGGACAGCCGTTCCCTTGAAGAGCTTCGTCAGCTTTGCCGAATCGGGAAGTCTTGCACTCATCGGGGTTCCCGTCTTCTCGTTGGGATCGAGGAGGGGGACTCTGATCATGAAGGCATAGAACTGGACTGCCGCATAGTTGAGCATGACGGTGCTCAGAAGCTCGCTTACGTCGAACTTTGCATTGAGGTATCCCGGAATGAAGCCGTAGATACCGCCGGCGACGGCTCCTGCAAGGATGCATAGAGGGATCGCAACGACTCGCGGCACTCCGTCCATGTTGAGTGCTACAGCCGCAGCCGCGATGACACCCATCGCCATCTGTCCCTCGGCACCGATGTTGTTGATACCGCTTCTGGAGGAGACGCAGATGCCGAGTGCGATGATCATGAGGGGTATCATTCTGACGAGGATCTCGCAGAAGGACCTGAAGTTCGAGAACGGCTTTGTTATGATGATGCCGTAGGTCTTGATGACGCTCTCTCCCGTTGCCAGGATGATCACGGCTCCTATGAGAACCGCCGTTATGACTGCGATTGCTATCACAGAGACCTTATACCATATTTTATATGCATTCTTATTCATCACCGACCCCCGCCATTAAGATACCGAGCTTTGCAGTATCTGCTTCGTCG
>CAVACS010000091.1:0-9584 GCA_963587105.1 Anaerovoracaceae bacterium
AGGCACTGAAGAAGGAGACTGCCCGCTACCGCATGATAATCATCCACGAGAATGTCTCGACGGGAAACACCCTCGGCCCCACGCTTGTCCTCTTCGGCCTGAGCTCGGCGGAGACGAACAGACTCTACAGGATCATGAGCGAGAACAATGTGGGCCTCATTCTCTCGGGGCACAACCATATTGGGAATGTCGAGTACCACCTGAATGAGACTCTCGGGGAGCTCAACATGGCGGCATACCACAGAAAGAACAATGCGCTCCTGAATATGGAGAGCCCGGGATACTTCTACGACTTCACGCTGAACACCAGGACAGGTGAGGTTGTTATAAAAGGGTACCTCGCGGAGAGTACGAAAGATGCTACGGCGAAGGCTGAAAAGACATTCTCATTCAGACTTCCCGAATCGAAGTGAATGAGAGAGGGCCTCAAAGAGGCTCTCATTTCATATTGTCGTCCCGTCTGATCCTTTTCCGGGAGGAGAGGCTGAAGTCATCCGGAGAGATGGCTCCCCATTCTTTTCGACGTATATTTCGAAGCGGAACCCGTCTCCTTCGGGTTTTATGCCGATGTAGAATGTGCAGACATCCGCTGAGACAGAATTGTGGATTACCCCGTAGAAAGAGTAGCGGTATCTTCCAAGCCGGCACGTTGCCTCTGAGAGAAGTAATCCTTGCCGTCATCAAGAAGACAGGAGGAGAACTTCGTCTCCCCGGCCCTCTTTTGGAGAGGCAGCCTTTCTTTCCTCTAGAGGAGCCGCTTTCTTATCCAATCCCGGGACACCTCTTGGATATAGCTTTCGAATTTCCCCTCCTTTGTGACGGGGATGAAATCCAGGCTGTGCGTGAAGGGGAAGCAGATGTCGTTCAAATTTGTGTTGATGGTATCTCTGAAGGTCATGTTCTCTTCCATTATGGTAAGGAGTGAAGGGGAGCGGGGAAGAGAAAACGGGTGAGAAGCTGAAAATAGTCGGTTTTTGTTAATATTCACCGTCTAACTGACTTGTGCATAAATATTAAATGATTAAAATACTCCTTTGGTATTTTAGTTAGAGGCATTTCATGGACACAATTCTAATAACGCTTTCGTTTGCAATGATCGCCGGGCTTCTGATGAGCAGGCTAGCAAAGCTTGTCAACCTCCCCGCAGTCACTGCATATCTTGTGGCAGGTCTTCTCATAGGACCGTATTTTCTCGGAAGAATCGGAATAGAGGGACTCGGGTTCAACACACTCGAAGACGTCAATTCCTTCAATATAATCTCCCAGACCGCGCTGGGATTCATCGCGTTCGCTATCGGTAACGAGTTCAGACTCAAGGACCTCGAGAGCATGGGACGCGCGGCTATCACAGTCGGCATTCTCCAGGCTGTGATCACGACAGTCGTCGTCGACATCGCACTCTGCACACTCCATTTTCTCGCGCCGTCGGTACTCTCGCTTTCGTCTGCAATCACGCTCGGTGCCATCGCAGCCGCAACGGCTCCCGCCGCAACGCTCATGGTCGTCAGACAGTATAAGGCCGAGGGCCCCCTGACGAAGCTCCTTCTGATGGTCGTCGCCATTGACGACGCAGTGGGCCTTGTGCTCTTCTCCGTTTCCTTCGGTATCGCATCGGCACTCGAGACGGGAACGGCGAGCATAATTACGATTCTCGTCGAGCCTCTGCTTGAAATAGGACTTTCATTCGTCCTGGGAGGTCTTGCGGGATGGCTTCTCAACAAGCTCGAACGCTTCTTCCATTCACGTTCGAAGCGTCTTGCCCTCGCAGTTGCATTCGTCTTCTTCCTCGTAGGCTTCTCCGATAAGGAGTTCAATATAGCCGGCGTGATGACACTCAGGTTCTCCCTCCTTCTCGTCTGTATGATCACAGGAACGGTATTCTGCAACATCTGCGAGACGAGTCTCGAGCTCATGGACAGGGTAGAGAGGTGGACGGCACCGCTTAATATGCTCTTCTTCGTCCTCAGCGGCGCAGAGCTCAATCTCTCGATACTCCTCAACCCGACAGTGATCCTCATCGGCGTCATCTTCATTCTCTTCAGAAGCTTCGGTAAGATCAGCGGTGCATACCTCTCGTGCCGCATGGAGCATACAAGCGAGAATATACAGAAGCACCTCGGAATCACACTCCTGCCGCAGGCGGGTGTGGCACTGGGAATGGCACTTACTGCCGCTTCCCTCTCCGACGGCGCCGTCGTGAGGAGCGTCGTTCTCTTTGCAGTCCTCGTCTACGAGCTTATCGGCCCGACACTCACAAAGCGCAGCCTCATGCTTGCAGGTGAGATCAAACCGGAGGGAAGAAAGTCCTCGAGAACCGTAAACGGGGCTGACGAAAAGGGTGCTTTTACTATAAAATAGCGTATGCCATATACAACACAGGACTTACGGATTGAAAACATAAAGACTATCAGGACCCCGGAGGAACTCGAGGCCATGCTTCCTCTTCTCGAAGAGGACAGGATGAGAATCTGTTCCTTCCGTAAGGAGGTGATAGATATAATAACGGGCAGGGACGCCCGTATGCTTGCCATAGTCGGCCCCTGCTCCATCCACGATCCCCTGGCCGCAATTGAATATGCCACCCGTCTCAAGAAGCTTGCGGTGGAGGTCGAGGACGAGTTCTTCGTCGTCATGCGCACCTACTTCGAGAAGCCGAGAACTGCACTCGGGTGGAAGGGCCTTATCGCAGACCCGTTCATGGACGAGTCATACGACATAGAGAAGGGCCTTGAGATATGCCGGCGCCTTCTTCTCGAGATAACACGCATCGGACTTCCTGTCGGATGCGAGGTCCTGGACCCTATTGTTCCGCAGTACACCGACGAACTCATGAGCTGGTCGAGTATCGGGGCACGCACTACGGAGAGCCAGACCCACAGGGCCATTTCCTCGGGCCTTTCGGTTCCCGTCGGCTTCAAGAATTCGACATCGGGAGACTACAGCGCAGCGATAAACGCCGCAAAGAGCGCGATGAAGAGCGCGGCATTCATAGGTGTCCAGCGTAACGGCCTCATAGCCCGCTATATGACGAAGGGTAATCCGTACACCCACATTATCCTCCGCGGCGGAGTCCACGGGCCCAACTACCATGAAAACGACGTCGAGAGCGCCGAATGTGATATGCGCTCATCCGGACTCGAGCCGAGAATCGTCATAGACTGCTCGCATGCCAATTCCAACAAGGATTATACGAGGCAGAAGAGGGTGTTGAGGTCGATCGTCGACCAGAAGGTCTGGGGCAATACCTCCATCAAGGGCTTCATGCTCGAGAGCAACCTCGAAGAGGGCTCCCAGAAGATACCTGCAGATCTGACAGAGCTGAAATACGGAGTTTCCGTCACCGATCAGTGCATCGGCTGGGAGGAGACCGAAAGAATAATGAAGCATGCCGCATCCATTCTCAGGGAAAGCAGAAAGAGAGGCGGAGAGGAGGTACTATGAAGGAAGCTGCTGTCATTCTTGCAGACGGTTTCGAGGAGTGTGAGGCACTCTGCGTCTACGACACTCTTGTAAGGGGAGGCGTGAAGACAGTATTTCTGTCTGTCGGTGAAAGCACCGTCGTCTCGAGTCACGGCGTGAAGATTACAGCCGACGGGATTCTTTCGGAGAAGACTCTCGAGAGACGGTGGGACCTTGTCTTCCTCCCGGGCGGTATGCCGGGGGCGGCAAACCTTGCAAAGAGCACCCTTCTGAAGAAGATGCTCGTATCCTCGAATGAGAGGGCGTCCCTTATCGGGGCAATCTGCGCTTCCCCCGCAGTCGTGCTCGGTCCATTCGGGCTTCTCGAGGGACGGAAGGCCACGGTATTTCCGGGATGCGAAAGCTTCTGTCCGGAGTTTCCCTTCAGCACGGACGGCGTAGTTGTCAGCGGCAACGTAGTTACTGCAAAGTCTGCCGGCTATGCCTTCGATATCGGCATTGTACTGTTATCTCTTCTTGTGGATGAAGAGACGGCAGATAAAGTAAAATCACAAATCTATTATAAGGAAGGATGCAGAATATGAGTCAGTTTCCATCGTCCTACAGACCTCTTCTCGACCTGCACGAGACGGAGCGTGCCATCAAGGCGGTCAAGGATACATTCGAGAAGGAGCTCGCGGCAGCTCTGAGGCTCAGAAGAGTCACAAGCCCTATCTTCGTCGAAAGCGGCAGCGGTATCAACGACGACCTCAACGGCGTCGAGAGGCCGGTATCATTTCCGGTGAAGAACCTCGGCGAGAAGAAGATGGAGATCGTGCAGTCTCTTGCAAAGTGGAAGAGAATGGCACTCTCGGATTTAAACTACCCGGCAGGGCTCGGCCTCTACACAGATATGAACGCCCTCAGACCCGATGACGATATAGATGCCGTACACTCCATATATGTCGACCAGTGGGACTGGGAGAAGGTGATGGGGGAAGGCGAGAGAAACCTCGACTACCTTAAAGAGACCGTGAGGACGATCTACGGTGCTCTCAAAAGGACGGCGTTCATGGTCGAAGAGCTCTATCCCGAGCTCGAGGACTATCTGCCTCAGGAGATTACCTTCGTGCACAGTGAGGACCTGAGGGATGAATATCCGTCCCTCACTCCCGAAGAGAGGGAGAAGAAGGCCTGCGAGAAATACGGCGCTGTCTTCATCATCGGAATCGGCTACGGCAATCCGCCGCACTCGGGACGTGCACCCGACTATGACGACTGGTCGACAGAAACGGAAGGCGGAAAGCACGGCCTCAATGGTGACATCATCGTATGGGACAGGGTGAGATCGAGCAGTCTTGAGCTCTCGAGCATGGGAATAAGAGTCGATGTCGAAGCCCTCAGGCGTCAGCTCGGGATACGCGGTACGGAGGAGAGGGCGTCCCTCTACTGGCATAAGCGCCTCCTCTCGGGCGAATTCCCGCAGACGATCGGTGGAGGTATCGGACAGTCGAGACTCTGCATGTTCCTTCTCCAGAAGGCACACATCGGAGAAGTCCAGGCGTCGGTATGGCCGGATGAGGTCTATGCCGAGGCAAGAGAACACAAGACTCATCTTTTCTGAGGAACGTGCTTCCAACTAACGTATCTTTGAATGAAAGAAAACAATGTCCGTCATGTATCTTATCACGCATGGCGGATTTTATGTTTACATCAATTCTATACTATAATTTTTACGAAAACCAAACTTGACGCCATTTTAGGGGGGGGTAACCTTTAGTAAGGAGGGTAGCTATGAAAAGACTATCAATTTTACTTTTAGCGCTATTGCTGGCTCTTTCTATGGTTTTTGTATCCTGTGAGTCGAATCCGAACAAACAGAATACCGAGCAGAAAACGGAAGCTGAAGGCAAGGAATTCAATGAGGTCACTGCCAATGCAGTGGTTGAGGGCAACAAGGAGCTCGCCGGTGAGCTTGATCCGTACATCAAGACTATCGAAGGGATAATGAAAAACCCCGACGATATTACATCGTTAGTTGCCAAACTGAGGATTGAGCCGAAGAACAGTGGAGACACATTCAGTTTCACCACGGCAGAGGACTACAAGGTCTATAAGAGCTGTCTCGAAAAGTATAATGAGACAGCTGGGTCGGAGGATAAAGCATATATCCCCACAGACTCCGAGCTTGTTCCGAAGAAGTACAAGTATATTGATGTCACGTGGAACTATAAAGCTGTTGATGGACTTGAGATTACTTACGCGACAGACACGAAAGAATACAAAGTGAAGGATTTCCTTTACGGCGAGGAAGTAGATAATCCGCTCGGAATGGATGCGCAGTGTTTCGTATATGCCTTTGAAACAGATACCAATGGTACTGATTATACATCTTTAATCAGCACTGTTCTTGAAATTGCAAAGGTATCTCCGACATTCAAGGGAAACGTTGAGATAGTTGTAAAAGGAACGACATATGTCCTCTCTTTCAGTGAATCGCTCTCAAACGAGGGTAAGTCGATAATCCTTGTAGACAATATCTCGATCAAGAAGGGAGAGACGACCCTTGCTTCCTTCAAATGCAGGTCGTCAGTGAAATTCTCCGATGATTTCTCCTTCGTCGATAAATATGATGCGGAAGCTATGAAGTACATACCTGCTGTCAAGGGCTCTGTTACTCTCTCTTTTACCGGTATCGAACTTCTTCTCGGAGACGGAACATATTCACTTACAGGAAGCATTGACGGAACCCTGGATTTCACAACGCAGAGAGTTGTGGTGAACTGCACCCTTACAGAGAAGATAAAGAATATCGAATTCATCGCACTTGATATCACATTCGACATAACAAAAGCCGTTATGGAAAAGGCCGACAATGTTGAGAATATCCTCGACTGCCTGAAGATATATACATTCAGAGTTGGAGGCACGGAGTACTCGGCAGAGTCCGTAAAGAAGTATATCTCCACTCTCTTAAGTGAGAAAGCAGCTGAATAAGGGCTTCCTGCTTTATTTAGATTCGTCCGCCGTTGAGATATACGGCGGATTTCCATGCATTATACTACAGCCGGGAGAATAGAATCCTCCCGCCGGAAGACGGGAGGAGAGAATCAGGCCTTCTTTATTACGGCCTTGTAGAATTCTATGCCCTTAGGAAGAGACGAGACATATATGTTCTCGTCAAGAGCATGGATGGACTCGAGCTGCTGCTTGTCGATGTAAAGCGGGGCGAAACGGATTGCGTTGTCGGTGAGGGGAGCGTAGAAGTATGCATCTGTGCCGCCTGTCATTATATATGGTGTGGCGATGACGCCGGGGTAGACTTCGGACAGCGTCTCCTCGATGAGCCTGAAAGGAGCAGATTTGAAGTCCACGGCCTTCTGCGGCTCGGAGCAGTCACTGTAGTCCGCTTCAAGATCATACTTTTTGAGGTAAGGTGCAAGAATCTCCTTCGTCTTCTCCACTCCCTGGTGCTGTATGAATCTTGTGTTGATGTTCACCCATGCCTTCTCGGGGATGACGTTCTTCGCATCTGCTCCTCCGCACATCGTGAAGGCCATCGTCGTACGTACCATCGCGGCAGCCTTGGGGCTGACGGAGGGGAGGACCTTTGAAAGCAGGGGCCTGAGTCCGTCTGCGTGGCGCATCATGAAGCCGAGTGCTCCGTCAGTGTTCTTTCCCATCCTTCTGAACATCTCGATGAGTGTCGGACTGAACTGTACTATGTTCGGGTTCTTTCTCTCTATATCACAGATGAAGGAGGCAAGGCGTGCAATAGGGGTGTTCTTCCCCGGAGCCGATGCATGTCCGCCGTGGGACGAGGCGGAAACGACTATGTTTCCCGTTCCCTTTTCGACGGTGCCGATCATTGCATAGCGTCCCCTGACGCCTCCCATGGGCTCGTCGACTATCATGCCGCCTTCATCCATCAGGAACATGAGATGTACACCCTTGTCCATGAGGTATTCGACGGTTTTCGGGGCTCCGCTCCCGCGGACTTCCTCCGTAGATGATGATGCGATATAAACATCTCCGCGGGGCGTATATCCCTCTTCAAGGAGTTCCTCTATCGCCTCCATGAAACAGAAGAGGGAGCCCTTTGTATCAACAGTTCCGCGACCCCATATTCTGCCGTCCTTGACAGCACCGCTGAACGGAGGCTCCGTCCATTTTCCCGAAGCCGGCACGACATCCTGGTGGCTCATGAAGAGAATGGGCCCTCTTTTTCCTTCTCCCTCCCACTTTATGAGGAGGGACGAGTCGATGTATGTTACATCGAGCTTCGAGAAGATGAGTGGGAAGTTATCCTTCATCACTTCATGTAAACGGTCGAACTTCTCTGTGTTGGGTATATCCTTCTCGGAGACGGTTTCAACCCTTATCATTTTCGAGAGTTTTTCTGCATAGATCATTTCATCTTTCATTTCTTTTCCTCCTCGAGCATTCCCTTCTTGTACATGAAGAAGCTTATTGCGATTGAAAGTGCGCCGATTACGATCATCATCACCGTCGTCTGGTTGATGAGGGAGGGCAGGAATATACAGAGCAGCGTCATGAAGAGCACCGGAACTGCCGTGAGCTTCCAGCTCTTCGAGAAGTACTGGCATCCAAGGGCTCCGAAAAGTGCGGGGAGCAGGTTGTCGAATGCCGGCTTCAGTGTCGGATTCTGCAATACGGGTGTCAGCGGAATCAGAAGAAGCACTCCGATGAAGATGACAAGCATCGTCACAAGAGACGACGTTGCGACGGACAGCGTCGTGATCACGCTGTCCTCCTTTGTTCCTGCACTTGTTCCCGCAATCTCGCGTGCCGAGTAGGCACAGGGAAGCTTCATGTTGATGATGTTTCCTGTTATGAACGAGAGGTAGGATGCTCCTGCGCCGAGAATCGGTACATAG
Organism: Anaerovoracaceae bacterium; assembly: GCA_963587105.1. Taxonomy (GTDB): domain Bacteria; phylum Spirochaetota; class Spirochaetia; order Sphaerochaetales; family Sphaerochaetaceae; genus Ornithospirochaeta. The sequence goes on from CAVACS010000091.1 coordinate 8,298, forward strand.
ATCAGAAATTCAACGATACATATCGGAAGGTATGTGACACCGACACGAAGAATCCCCTTCGACCATCCTGACCAGTTGATCGAGGTCTTGAGGATTGCCGAGAAGATAAAGGGGACGGCGAATAAGAGTCCCAGTCCTATCGAGTTCATGATAATGCCGCTTCTGTGTACTGATTTTTCGAATTCTGTATAATCGAACTTGTCCATTGCGTCCTCCTCAGGCTATGACTGCCGCAGCAGCCATTGCAACGAGCATCGAGAGTGAGAGGGAGAAGTTCTCCATCCACTTCCAGCCCTTTGCTTCGAGTACAGTGCAGACCTTCATGACGAGGGCTGCAACCAGTGCTGTAATCAGGGCTATCGATGTCGATATGAGATCGACGTCTGTGCCTCCGGCCTCGCTTATGAAGCCGTTCACAGCCATTGCTATGTATGATCCGATGAATGTCCCGCAGAAACCGATGAACATACTGACCATAGCCCAGTCGGAGAAGCTCTTTCCTTTTTTGTCTCCGCTTCCTTTCTTATTGAGAAGCTTGTTGCACTTTCTGCTGTACCAGGGACAGAGGAAGATTGTGCAGAGAACACCCCAGCATATTCCTGTTGTCATGACGGCGAGGATGGTGACAAGCGTTTCGGCATTGAGAACGGCCGAATTGAGCTGCGTTCCCATTGCTTGTGCCGCAGCCTCCGCCGCTATTGCCTCGTAGGAGAGATTTCCGACGACGCTGAGCCTGAGCCATGCAGTGGGGACTCCGAGGGATCCCGAGAGAGCAATGACTCCGAGCAGTATTGAAACAGCGGGAAGTACGGTGAATAGCGCCGATGATGTAACGGCCTTCTTCAGTACCGTCTTTTCCATTCCTATCTTTATGCCGGCTCTGTAGAATTTGATGATGAAATAGAGACAGCCGAGTGCAATGAAGAGAAGAACGCCTCCCACAACGAAGTAGAGTACAGGTAGATTTGCAAGACTCAGGTAATCCATAAAGCCTCCTTGGGTTAATCAATATTATTTACGATAGTAGCGTTATTACAAGTAGTAACAGTGAAAAAAGTGTTGTAAACACCGCATAGAAGGAGCCAAAAGGTATGCAGTGCCAGATGAATTCTTCGAGCTGAATACTTTATTTCAATTTTGAAAGGAGTTATACTTCAAACAAAGAGAGGCACACCCGGTGAACGGTCAGCCCTCGATAACGATTAAATTGTAATACCGTTTCTAAGGGTCAGTTAGGAACGGTTGTTTTTATCTGACAACATGATACAAATCATGACAATGGTGAGA
>CAVACS010000092.1:0-9418 GCA_963587105.1 Anaerovoracaceae bacterium
TTCCCATTTGTGAAGATCATGGCTTGAGGTTACCCACCACAAATAGCGAATAACCGGAATATGTGTGTTACATTCATTGCGGGGAATGAGATGGAAAGACTTATTGTATGCAATTTCGGTCCTGTACGTTGTGGGTTAGATAAGAATGATGGGTATATGGAAATACTTCCTGTCACCGTATTCTGTGGCAATCAGGCGACGGGGAAGGGAACAGTGGCAAAGCTGTATTCAACATTCGTATGGCTTGAAAAGACCTTTGTGAGAGGCTGCTTCAACGTTGTTTCTTTTTCAACGGAAGACTTTCTATCCATTTGTAACAACCAGCGTATTGGAAGGTATTTCAGAAGCAATACCTATCTGGAGTACAGGGGTGAGGCATATGGGTTCATTTATAGTGAAGGGAAGTTCTATGCAGAAATAAGTACAAACGGCTTTTCATCTTATGAGCGACCGAAGATCATGTATGTGCCGTCAGAGAGGAACCTCTTGATGGTGCTGGAGAATGCAGAGAGGATAAACAGACTTCCCGTTATGCTTTCGATCTTCCTTGACGAGTATAACAAAGCAAAGAAGAAGATGAATGGAGATGTCTACAGTCTTCCTGTCTCCGGGGTCAGCATTAAATATGATAAGAATTCAATGGAGACTATCGTTCTAACAGATATGAATCAGATACCCATATCTGAAGCATCGAGTGGTATACAGTCAGTGACGCCGCTGTCTCTTGTGACGCGGTATATCTCTGATGATATAGCTCTGGATCTTTCCCAGAAGGTGCAGAGACTGAGCGGAGTGGAAAGAGAAGCAATTATCGAGGATATAAAGAATGAGTATCCTGATACAACGACAGCCTCTAACCTGATCAATACGCTGAATATATTCTTCAATACCGACATATCGAAGAATATGGACGAGAGGATCGAGAATATTCTCAAGCGTTATTTCAATGTACGCTTCATCAACATCGTTGAGGAGCCCGAACAGAATCTGTATCCCGAATCTCAGAGTCTTGTGCTCTATGAGCTTCTGGATTGTCTTAACAGGAACGGGAAGAACAAGCTTGTCATGACGACCCACAGCCCGTATATCCTTTCATATCTCATTCTTGCTACGAAGGCTGCTGAACTGAGAGACAGGGGAATACCTGCTGAAAGGATGTCCGGTTTTATTCCTGAGACTTCTTTTGTGAGTGGAGAGAGGATTGCCGTTTACGAAACCAAAGAAGACGGCTCTATCAAGAGGTTAGAACCACGGTACGGACTTCCTTCCGACGACAATGAACTTAATCTGGCAATGGTCAGGACTAACGACATCTTCTCTGAACTTCTTGAACTGGAGACGGGACTTGCAGAAAGTTGATGTTTTCCTCAGAGGAGAATCAGCTCCTTCTTGTGTGTCAGGAAATCTCTTATGTTCATGTGTGTGATTCCGTCACGGGAGAAATCAAGCTTGTCCAGGGAAAGCACATATCTCGGGGAGGCATCCTTGATTGATGAGAATGCGCCGAATTCACGTCTGACGATCTCGTCCGCTGCGAGGAGATAGCAGACCTGCACATAGCATTTCTTCCTGCCGTCAGATACGACATAGTCCACTTCGCCGTTGTATGTCTTACCTGCATAAATCTCGTAGTTCCTGAATCTGAGTTCATTGTAGATGATTGTCTCGAGTATGAAGGATCTGTTTATATCTGCTGAGCCCTCATTTATGTTGATAAACCCGGGATCTACCGAATAGTATTTGCTCTTCGAATCAAGAAGTGCCTTTCCCTTGATATCATAACGACGGCATTTATGTACGAGAAATGTCTCTTCAAGGCATTTAAGGTACTTGTAACAGCTCTGTGTCGTTATGTCCTCCTTTGTGCTCTTTATATGGCCTGTTATGCTTTCTGTCGATATTATCTCGCCCGAGTGAACGAGTACGTAGGATGCAAACCGTTTTAGCTGGTCTGCATTCCTTATATCATAGGCTTTGAGTATGTCGTTCCTGATAATGGCGTCGTAAAGCTCCGTCAGATATTCTTTCGGTCCCATGAAGGATTCTTTATAGACAAGCGGGAAACCTCCTTTCTCCATGTAGGAAAGAAACTCCTCGTCTGTATCTTCACTTCCTTTGTATTCCAGAACCTCGGAATACTGGAAGGGCAGTATCTGGAATGAGACATAACGCCCTGTAAGCACTGTTGCCAGTGCTCCCATCAGGAGCCCGGAATTCGATGAAGTGACGAATACGGATGCTCCGAGAGAGGATCTTATCGAGGCCAGCACTCTCTCGTAATCTTTCATGCGGTGTATTTCATCGAGGAAGACGTAGCAGCGTTCTTTACCTTCGGTGAATGTCTTTAGTATCTGATAGAATCTCATGGGATCATCGAGATAGACGGACATCTCATAGTTCTCGAAATCGAAGTATATGATTCTGTCCTTTTCTATTGTCGAGGAGATCTCCTCGATGATCTGCTTCATTATCGTCGACTTTCCTGCGCGGCGGACGCCGACTATGGCCTTTAGCTGTTCCGAGTGGTAATACGGACGTATTCTATCTATGTAAGCTTTTCTGAGCATGATTCAAGTCTAATTGATAAAATCACAGAAAACAAGAGTTTGTTAATTGAATAATTTATAAAATCTACTTAATCAGTCAAATGAAAAGGCACCATCCGTGATGGACGATGCCTTTGAGTAGACGTTATGAACTCTTAGAAAGCAATCTTGCACTTTGCTGTGACTGCGCCGAAGTTCTGAGGCACTTCCTGATCCTTGAGGAAATTCATATCGTTGTCTTTGCTGTCCGTGCCGTAAGCGAGTGAGAGTGTAGCTCCGGGGATGACTGCAGAAGATTCGATAGAAGCTGTTGCAGAAAGAACTGTTGTGTTGTCTGTACCGAATGTAATACCGAAGCCTGCACCAGCCTTAGCTGTGAACTTCTCAGCTGCATATTCAACATTTGCACCTGCAGAGAATTCCTTTGACTTGAGTGTGATACCTGCATTAGCACTTACTGTGAATGCATCGATAACAGCCTTGACTGATCCGCCGACGTTTCTCTTGTCCTCGACGAGGAGATTCTTGCCGTAAGCCTTGACTGTGATGTTCTCGATTGTAGCACTGAGCTGAGCTGAGAGAAGCTTGTCACCATAGAGATAGTAGACATCAAGTGTGACGGGGCTGTAAGCAACCTTTGCTGCAACGTCGAAGTTAACCTTGAGGTCGCTGAAGTTCTCGAGACCGAAGTCAGCTGCGAGAGAAGCAGAGAAGTCATCCTTAGCATAGTCAGCCTTTGCTGATACGCCTGCGTTTGTCTTGTCGAGAGCTGTGTACTTCTTTGCTGTGCTGTCATAAGCGCCATCTCTTGCTACGATAGCTGCGAGCTTGAATGATCCGCCTTCAAACTCGAATGCCTTTGTCTCTGCAAAGAGATTGAATGCGAAATACTTGTCTGATTCTGAAGCATTACCCTTGAAGCCGCCTGCAATTGTGTAGTCCTTGTATGTAAGAGCTACACCTGTTGCTTTCCATGCGGAAACAGAATAGCTTGTTGCAACCCAGGAATAATCGTATGCATTGCCGAAATCATCCTTGACTTTCTTTTCGTATCCGCCGTCGATTGCAGACTTAGCATAGTCGGGAGCTCCCTTTGTGCCTGTGATGGAGAGTTTCCAGTCAGCTCCTGCAACATAAGCTTCCTTGAGGCTGAGCCAGAGTCCGAGGTCGTGAAGCTGATTGCCGCCGCTTACAAAGATAGTATTTTTACTTGTTTCTCCTTCATTAGGAGCAACTGCAAGCTTCATTGTAGCCTTGATACCTGCATAGATATCACCTTCTGCCTTTACTTCAGCTGTGTCAGCAGCAAGTTCGATCTCTGCGGAGATATTGTTGCCGTTTCCCATACCATATTCTTTGGATGTTGTGTCGTATCCAAGAGAGACTGTAGCATTACCTGAAATACCAGCAAAAGCTGTGCTTGCTGCAAGTATTGCAACCAATGCGATTGTAAGGATTTTTTTCATTTTTTCCTCTATTGGTATGATCGGAGGATGTGCTTTTGAGAGTGTGTGGGTTGCTCTTGATAATTCTTATCAATCGGGGTATTTGAAGTAATTTCACTCCTCCGGAATTCTCTCCGGAGGGGGTGAGTGCATAGAAAAGTGCAGAAAAAAGGAGGCTCATATGGCACACAGAAGACAGTTCTATCTCTATAAGAGACACAAGAAGGGAGGCGACTACTGGTATGTATGTTTCCTTGATAAGGAGACGGGGAAGGCGGGGAATGCCAAGAGCATCGACTGCCTTAAGGAGAGGCTGGGAATCATGGACTACGAGAGCGTGAAGAGGAAGGAGGACGCCGCCGTAATCGCCGCAAAGGCTCTCGAGAGCGGGCTTCTTTCCTCCGACGCCAATACCATTCTCTTCTCATCATGGTGCATTGACTTCTGGGACTGGGACAAGTCTGAGTATATAGCTCTCAAGAACAGGCTCTCCGAGAATTCGATAGGGCGTGAATACGCCTACAATATGAAGAAGAACTTCGAGAAGAATGTGCTTCCTCTTCTTCCCGGGAATCTGACGCTCGAGAAGGTCTCGCTCCCTCTTCTCGATTCTGTTGTCAAGACTCTCTACAGAAGCGGGAAGCAGAACGGGACTGTCGAGATCATCATCTCGTCGTTCTCCATTCCCCTCAAGGAGGCTGTGAGACTGGGTAAGATCGCCTCGAATCCTGCCGAGAGGATTTTACGCACTCAGAGGAACGAGAAGGTGAGGGGCGTGCTGACTAAGGATGAGGTATTTGCACTGAGAAAAGCTCTCGAGGAGCATAGATCCGATTTCCTCCCTTCGGTATATTACGGCATTCTCTTAGCGTTATGTACCGGTATGAGGATATCGGAAATAAGGGCGCTGGGTAAGGACGACATAACAGAGAGCGACGCTCCTGCCTACTCTAAAATCATCATCAGGCACTCTGTCGGATACCTCTCGGGGCTCAAGAGCACGAAGTGTAACTACGAGAGGGCTGTGCTTGTGCCTTCCTCGCTCGGGAAGGAACTGATTGAGAATGCCCCGTCATCCGGCATTCTTATCCCATCCCCTCAGAACGGGAAGGCTTACATCTCGGTTCCGACTCTCCGTAACGGCTTCTATGCGCTTCTCTCTCTTATCGGGATAGACGAGAATGTGCGTAAGGAGAGGAACATCACCTTCCATTCCCTTCGTCACACCTTCTCGACGCTCGGGAGGGACGGCAGTGTTGCAAAGGAGGACAGGATGCTTGTTCTCGGACACAGGTCCGAACGCATTAACGACCGCTACACACACTCCACGGACGAAGCGCTTCTGAGGGTTGCCGCTTTCTCCGATTCACTTTTCTCCACGGGTGCATAAAAGAGTGCATACAAGAGATATGCAGTCGATTTTGCATCTTCTGTCATTTCGAAACTATCTTTATTGTGATAAAGACGGTATTATGCTTGAGCTATGAATAAATCTGCTCATATCATCCACCACTGGACAGACGTCGTTTACCTCATATTCGGACCTTTTATCGCAGCATTCGGTATCACGGTATTCTATACTCCTGCAAAGATAACGAGCGGGGGAGCTGCCGGTGTTGCAAACATCCTCTACAACCTCTTCGGTTTCGATATCGGTATCACATCACTCTCTGTCAACATCCCTCTCATCATAATCGGCATGTGTGTCTTCGGCGTGAAGTACGGCCTCAAGACTCTCATCGGATCGTCGCTTCTCTCCTTCTGGATGACGACGATAGGACGCATAACAAACTATGAGGGAATACTCGATGTATCGGCACCGGTCTATGTCCTTTTATCTGCATTCTTCGGCGGCGTTCTTCTGGGATCGGGTATCGGAATAACGATGAAGGCGGGATGCAACACAGGCGGAACAGATATCGTGGCACAGTCGATCGCACACTATACGCCGATCGCAGTCGGAACTCTCTCCTTCTGCTTCAACGTCATCGTCGTCGGCTCCTCGGGATACTTCATCGGCCTTGAACCGATGCTCTTCTCCATTATCGCAATGGCATGCTCATCATATATGGTGAACTATGTCCTCACAGGTTTCGGAACAAGGCAGAGCAAGTCTGTCTACATCCTCTCCGACAACATGCACGATATCGAGGACGCCGTTGTCAGGGAACTTCATAAGACGGGAACGATTCTTACCGGAACAGGTGTATATACCCACCAGAACCACTCTATGCTCCTTGTACTTGTGCAGAACCACCAGTACCAGAGACTTTTAAGGATCATCAGCCGCTGTGACCCCAAGGCGTTCGTCTTCGTCAACGAGGCCTACAGTGTAATGGGTAAGGGCTTCTCGCCTCTTCAGAAGGTTGCCGATGCAACTACTGCCGAGGATTGAAACGGAAGGAAGATCTGAGCTTCTGCTCTGTTCTTCTCTTCGTCACTCTGCTTACTTCTCCCAGTCGTGAAAGGAGTGCTCTGTCGTCGATTATGAGAACTGAGAGCGCCCACGCAACTGCCATCGAGATGTAGTATTCCTTCTCGTCGTCGGCCTTTATTATGAGGTCGGTGACAGCTTCTCTCTCGAAGAGCTTCCTTTCCATCATCAACCATACTATGCCGAGCCTCTTCGGAAAGACATCACTGCGATCAAGAAGCGAGGAGAAGTAGCTGAAGTAGAGATCCTTTTTATTTTTTCCCGGCTTGAATGCTGTTGCTATCGTATCCGTCTGGTCCCATGAGGAGAGGAAGGGAAGGAGGAGGGTGAGCGCGCTAAGCTTTTCCTCTGCTTTCGTCTTCTCTTTCCCTATGGCAAGGCCCTTGAGGATGACATCCTCGTGATATCTTATCTCGATATCATCAGGATTGAGGCCTGAGGCAAGCCTTCTCAATACCGGTATTCTTATTGCCTTTCTCTCGAGGGTGTCGGTGGGAGAGAGCGAGGAGGCAAAGAGTCTGTAATTTACGTCAATATACGGCTCGTAGAGGGCGTCAGTAACCAAGCTCTTCTCCGACTATGATCACGGTTATTCTGTCCTTCTCCCTCTGTCGCCTCATTATAAGAGCAGAGGCACATATGCACTCCTCGGCGCTGCAGCCGTCAGCAAATATGTTCTCCTCACTGTAGAGCGGAGAGACACAGTGCCCGAGCTTTGCGCAGGGGGTGTCCTTAGAGAGCCTTACGGCATTGGCAGGAGATGCCTCATTCTTTACTCTCTCGACAGCGTCTCTGAGGGAAGGAACAAGTTTGTTGATTCCGGCAATGAGGATGACCTTCTCCGGGCCGAATGCTATTGCGCTTATGCGGTTGCTTCTGCCGTCGACCTCGTAGATCTCACCCCTGTCGGTGACTGCGTTTGCCGAGGCCAGATAAAACTCGGCGCGGTAGGCGTCACGCCTGTCCTCATGCCAGTCAGTCTTCTCTTTGAGGTAGCTCATGATCCCCGTTTCTATAAGCGTCATCGAGCCTCCTGCTGCCGTATATGAACCCTCGGGAATCATTGTCTTTATGAGGGTGAGGGCCTCCTCCTTTGTATCGACATAGGCCGCGGCGAAGTTGTTCTTCTCGAGGTTTTTCATTACATTCTTTACTCTGCAGTGTATTGCTTTTCTCTTGTTTGCATCCATGGGAGTATTTTTATTCTTTTAAAACCTATTGACAAGTCCCGGCCGAAACAGTTATTTTAATCTGGTATTCGACGCAGGGTAGAGCAGTTGGCAGCTCGTCGGGCTCATAACCCGGAGGTCGTAGGTCCGAGTCCTACCCCTGCTAAATTGAGGTATCTGGACTGTCGAGTGAGCAAAAGCCGCCGGCAGACGTGGTTTCCAGACCCGAGGAAAAAGAGATGCAATCCGTTCTGAGGAGCAAAGGCACCGGAGTGGGTTGCCCATTTTTTTTTGCCTCTTTCCCGGCGCCTGATCAATTCTGCCAGAAATCCCTTGTAAAGAGTGCGTAGACTGTGAAGAGCTCGAGTCTTCCCACCAGCATCAGAAACGAGAAGAAGTAAAGTGCCCAGTCAGGGAAGATCGCAAATGACATTTCAGTTCCCATCCCTCCGATTCCGAGTCCGATGTTGCCGAGCGTGAGGATCGTAGATGAGAGACATACCAGGACGCTCTGCCCTGTCAGTGCGACGACGACGGAGCCCAGGAAAAAGGTTATGAAGTACATTCCTATGAAGCCGCTTATCGAGGAGACGACATCGGGCGGGTATGTGTCATCGCCGACCTTTATCGATGTAACTACATTTGCGTGGAGGCGCTTCTTTATTGCGGCCATTCCGACCTTGAAGATGACTGCGATTCTGATGACCTTGACACCGCCTGCGGCACTTCCTGCGCAGCCTCCTATGAAGGAGACGAGAAAGAGGATAGCCTGGCTGAATGCCGGCCATGTACTGATGTCCGTCGAGAAGAAGCCCGTTGTCGTTATGAACGAGATAACATGGAAGAAGCCGTTTCTGAGTGCCGTCAATGCGCTCAGCCCCGATTTGATGAAGAGGTTGAGGGCGATCATGAGCGAGCAGGCAAGTACGATGTTGAGATATACTCTGAACTCCCCGTCCCTGAATGCCTTCTTCGCCTGGCCCCTCAGGGCCTTGAAGTAGAGTGCGAAGTTCGCTCCAGAGAGGAACATGAAGACGGTACATACCCATTCGACGTAGGGGGAATTATAGCTTGCAATCGAGTAGTTGGTGGGAGAGAAGCCTGCGGCGCCCATCGTACCGAAGGTGACTGTCATGGAATTGAAGAGATCGAGGCCCCCGAGCAGGAGGAATATCGTCTGGAGAACGGAGAGGGCGATGTATATGAGCCAGAGGGCGAGGGCTGTGTGCCTCGTCTTCGGCGTGAGCTTGTCCTTTGTCGGTCCTACCGATTCGGCTCCGACAAGTGCCGTGCCCTTCGCTCCGAATGCGGGAAGGAGGGCGACGAAGAGTACGACGATTCCCATACCTCCGATCCAGTTCGTCATATTACGCCAGAAGAGGATCGACATCGGCAGATTCTCAATTTCTGCCAGACATGTGGCTCCCGTTGTCGTGAAGCCGCTCATTATCTCGAAGTAGCAGCCGGCGAATGTCGGATACGCCTTCGTCATATAGAGCGGGATTGCACCGAAGAAGGAGATGAGAACCCAGACGAGGGTGACGAAGAGGCAGCTCTCCTTGGGGCCGATTATTATCTCCTCCTTCTTCTTTATGTTCGGCAGCAGGACTGCCGCACTGACTGTGAGCATTGAGAGGAGGGTTATGACAAAGGCTCTGTGAGCCGTCATCTCTCCGTGGAATGCTGAAATTGATGTCGGAAGCAGCATCAGAAGGGCCACAAGAAGGAATATGTAGCCGATAAGGAGTCTCACCGACTTGAAGTTTATGTTCATTGTTTAACCTTATTGAGGTGGAAACTCCGATGCTTGCATCGTGAGAGGAA